>NZ_JBPQTL010000017.1:0-76521 GCF_051386295.1 Micromonospora sp. URMC 105
GTGGGCGGGCAGAACGACGGGCATGATGGGGGAGAAGTCCGGCAGACGCCGACCGCGAGGAGGCCCGCATGTCGTTGCTGCGTCGGGTGATCGGTGGGGTGCTGCGCCGGCTACGGCTGCGCCAGGGCCGGACGCTGCGCGAGGTCGCCGAGGCGGCCGGGGTGTCGCTGCCCTATCTCTCCGAGGTGGAGCGGGGGCGCAAGGAGGCCTCCTCCGAGGTGCTCGCCGCCATCTGCCGCGCCCTCGGCATCAACCTGTCCGACCTGCTCGAAGAGGCCCGCGACGACCTGCGCCGGGTCGAACGGCGGATTCCCGCCGCGCCCCGGGCCGCCCTGTCCCGGCTGGAGCGGGTGCCGGCGGCACGCGGCGAGGCCGGCCCGACGCTCCGGATCGGCTTCCAACCGGCCGGGGCGACGCCGCCGCCGGCCGCCCCGACCTCGGTGCGGCAGCCGGTCGGACCGGTGCTGCGGCTGGGCGGGCCGCTGCTGCACGTCGGCGGTCCCGCGCCGGCCGTCGGGTCGACCGTCGGCGGGGTGGGCCTGCGGGTCCGGCTGATCGCCTCCGCGCCGGCCGGACGCCCCGGCCCGCGTACCTCCAGGATGCTGGCCCGCCGCCGGGCCCGGACCGGCCGGCGGCGGCTGAGCGCGGTGTAGGCCGGCCGCCGTTCTGCCGTCGGCGGATCTGCCCGCGGCAGAAACCCTGGGGGCGCGACCGGCGCCGGGCGCAGGCTGGAGATCGCCGGTTCCCGGGCGGTGCCCCTCGCCCGCCGGCGGCAGTCTGGAGGGCGGTCACATGATCGGGTACGACGTGCGCATGCTGGACGGTGGTCAGCCGACGTTCGGAGACCACGTGTTCGAGCGGCTGCTGCGGGAACGGATCGTCTTCCTCGGCACCGAGGTCACCGACGCCACCGCGAACCAGATCTGCGCGCAGATCCTGCTGCTCGCCGCCGAGGACAGCGACCGGGACATCTTCCTCTACATCAACTCGCCGGGCGGTTCGGTGAGCGCGGGGATGGCCGTCTACGACACCATGCGCTACGTGACCAACGACGTGGCCACGCTGGCGCTCGGCTTCGCCGGGTCGATGGGGCAGTTCCTGCTCTGCGCCGGCGCGGCGGGCAAGCGCTTCGCGCTCCCGCACTCGCGGATCATGATGCACCAGCCCTCCGGCGGGATGGGCGGCACCGCCGCCGACATCACCATCCAGGCGGAGAACATGCTGCACGTGAAGCGGACCATGCACGAGCTGATCGCCCAGCACAGTGGTCGCACGCTGGAGGAGATCCAGCGCGACTGGGACCGGGACCGCTGGTTCACCGCCGAGCAGGCCCGCGACTACGGCCTGATCGACCAGGTGATCACCCGCGCGGACCAGCTCGCCGGCTGACCGGCGGGCGCCGGCCAGCGCCCCGGCGGCGAGAGTGGTACGACGGACAGAACCTCCGGGGTGCTGACGCGGGTCTCGCGTGGAATACGCCGATCCCGGCCCGGAGCGGACTCGCCCCCTCGCTCGCGTCCGCCCGGCCCGTGACCTGCGATCCTCGGTGCACTTTGGAGCCTATGCCGGGCACGCGCCGCGCCGCTGAGCAAGACGCCGCAGCGCTTTCGGAGCAAATCCTGTTACATCCTGCGCGTCGCCTCGCTCCCCGTTGACAGCGCCATCCGGTCGGACAGCGGCGGACCGGCCCCCGCGCGGCCCGCTGCCCGCCGGCGGCCGGGCCCGCGGACAGATGATGGCGGTGGCGGACTCAGCTGCCGCAGCAGCCGCTGGGAGCGGCGTCGAGGCTGACGAGGTGCAGCGGCGTCGACAGCAGGCCACCCGAGATGCCGGTGGCCAGGCCCCGGCTGCCCGGCTCGGCGGTGGGCGCCGGCCCGCAGCAGCCGTCGCTCGCGGCGGAGTCGGCCGGGTTGCTGTTGCACACTCCGGTCTCCGGGAGGTCGAGCTGCACGTCCCGGGCGGCGTCCCAGTCGCCGGCGAGGGCGGCGACCACGGAGCGGACCTGCTCGTACCCCGTGGCCATGAGGAAGGTCGGCGCGCGGCCGTAGCTCTTCATGCCGACCGCGTAGTAGCCGGCCTCGGGGTGGGCGAGCTCGTCGACGCCGTGCGGTGGGACGGTGCCGCAAGAGTGCTCGTTCGGGTCGATCAGCGGGGCGAGGGCGCGGGTGGCACCCATGACGGGGTCCAGGTCCAGCCGCAGCTCGGCAGTGATGGAGTGATCGGGGCGGAAGCCCGTCGCGGCCACGATCCGGTCGACGACCACCGACTCCTCGCCGCCGTCGGCGTGCCGTACGACCACCGCGACCCGTCCGTGGTCGGGCGTGAGGGCGTGGACGGAGAAGGCGGTCAGCAGGGTGATGCGGCCGGCCTCGACGTGCTCGCGCAGCCGGGCACCGAGAGCCCCGCGGGCGGGCAGCGCGTCGGCGTCACCGCCGCCGTAGGTACGGCCCGGCGAGGCGGACCTGATCGCCCAGGTCACCTCGGTGCCCGGCGCGGCGGCGGCCAGCTCGGCGAGGGAGAGCAGGGTGTTGGCGGCGGAGTGCCCGGCGCCGACGACGAGGGTGTGCCGGCCGGCGAACCGCTCCCGGTCGACGCCGAGGACGTCCGGCAGGGCGTGCTCCAGGAACGGGGTGACCGCGCGCTCGCCGTGGGCGGGCAGACCGGATGCCCCGAGGACGTTGGGCGTCCCCCACGTGCCGGAGGCGTCGACGACGGCGCGGGCCAGGAGCTCCTGCCCGTCGGCGAGCCGGATCAGGAACGGAGCCTGCTCCCGGCCGGCGGTACGCAGCCGGTCCAGGCCGAGCCGGCTGATCGCCTCCACCCGGGCGCCGTAGCGCAGATGCGGCTTGAGCTGCGGCAGCTCCGCGAGCGGCTGAAGGTAGCCGGTGACGAGTTCGGCGCCGGTGGGCAGGGCGTCCGGATCGGGGGCGACCCAGCCGGCTTCGTCGAGCAGCCGTCGGGCGGCGGCGTCGAGGTCGTACCGCCACGGGGAGAAGACCCGGACGTGCCCCCACTGCCGGACGGCGGCACCGGCGGTCTCACCCGCCTCCAGCACCACGAACGGCAGGCCGCGCTCGTGCAGGTGGGCGGCGGCGGCCAGACCGACCGGCCCGGCGCCGATCACGGCCACCGGCAGTTCTTCCAGGACGCTCATCGATGACTCCCTTACTAGATGTATTTCGAAACAAGAGGGCGCACCGCGGCGCGGGCACAGACGACCCGACAGGTCAGTCGATGACGGCGCTGCGCCGTTCGAGCAGGACCACGTCGCGCCAGCGACCGTGGTGGCGGCCGATGCGCACGCGGGTGCCGATGACGCGGAACCCGGCCCGCCGGTGCAGGGCGAGGCTGGCGGCGTTCTCCGGGAAGACGCCGGACTGGACGGTCCAGATCCCGGCCGCCTCGGTGGAGGCGATCAGCGCGTCCAGCAGCAGCCGGCCGACGCCACGGCCCTGGGCGACCGGATCGACGTAGACGGAGTGTTCGACCACCCCGGCGTAGACGGCACGGGACGAGGTCGGCGCGACGGCCACCCAGCCGAGGACGGTGCCGTCGGCGCCGACGGCCACCAGCCGGTGCGCGGCCAGTTTGGCGGCGTCGAAGGCGGCCCAGGTGGGGGCCGTCGTCTCGAAGCTGGCGTCACCCGCGTCCAGTCCGGCCTGGTAGACCGCAAGCACCGCGTCGGCGTCGGCTGCCGTCATCGGTCGGACGGTGATGTCGGCCATCAGCAGGCTCCGTTCGGGCCGGGGGCGGGTCGACTTGTCTCGACATCCGTCGAAGCAGAGACTTGCACGTTGATTAGAGAAATGTCAACCTAGAGACATGTCAAAGCAAGCCGCACCCCTGGCGGTGGTGGACCTCACCGCCGACGCTTCCTGCTGCCCGCCCCTGGCGCAGCGGCGGGTGCCGGCGGAGACCGCCGCGGTCCTCGCGCCCGCGTTCAAGGCGCTCGGCGATCCGGTGCGGCTGCAGCTGATGTCGATGATCGCGTCGGCCGAGCAGGGCGAGATCTGCGTGTGCGACCTGACCCCGGCGTTCGACCTGACCGGGCCGACCATCTCGCACCACCTCAAGACGCTGCGGGAGGCGGGCCTGGTGGACGCCGAGCGGCGCGGCACCTGGGTCTACTACCGGGCCCGGCCGGGCATCCTGCGCCGGCTGGCGTCACTGCTCACCGTCGATCCCGCCTAGGCGCCACGGTCAGCGCTCCGGGTCCCGCCTCGCCGAGATGAGCGGCCGACCTGGCAACCGTCCGACTGAGCACCCGGGCAGCCCGCACATGGGAGAGAACAGACAGATGACCATCGCACTCCGGCGGCGCCTGCTGGCCGAGTTCACCGGCACCGCGCTGCTGGTCACCGCCGTGGTGGGCTCCGGCATCATGGCCACCACGCTCTCCCCCGACGACGTCGGCCTCCAGCTGCTGGAGAACTCGATCGCCACCGCGTTCGCCCTGGCCGCGCTGATCCTGATCTTCGGTCCGGTCTCCGGCGCCCACTTCAACCCGGTCGTCTCCGCCGCGGACTGGCTCCTCGGCCGCCGTACCGGCACCGGCCTCCCCGCCCGCGACCTCGCCGGCTACACCGCCGCGCAGGTCCTCGGCGCGATCGCCGGGTCGATCCTGGCGAACCTCATGTTCGACCTCGCCGCCGTCGGCTTCTCCAGCAAGGACCGCTCCGCCGGGCACCTGTGGCTCGGTGAGGTGGTGGCCACCGCCGGCCTGATCCTGCTGATCTTCGCGCTGGCCCGCTCCGGCCGCGCGCCCGTCGCCCCCGCCGCCGTCGGCGCCTACATCGGTGCCGCCTACTGGTTCACCTCGTCGACCTCGTTCGCCAACCCCGCCGTCACGATCGGGCGGGCGTTCACCGACAGCTTCGCCGGCATCGCGCCCGCCTCGGTGCCCGGCTTCGTCCTCTTCCAGTTTGTCGGCCTGGGCGTCGGCGTCGGGCTGCTGGCCGCCCTCTACCCCGACGCCGGACGCGCTGCCGACCAGGTCGTCGTCCCCACCGAGGACGCCGCGCTCGACCACGGCGCATGACCACCGACTTCCGCGGTCTGGTCAACCCCGCCCGGCCCTCCGGACGCTATCGGCTGCTCGACCGCAACAGCGACCCCGGCCGCCCCCTGCCGGAAACCCTCCGCGACGGGCCGGTCAACAGGCCCTGCGACCGACACCGCCAGAAAGGCTCATGATGTCCGACAAGCCCAGCGTCCTGTTCGTCTGCGTCCACAACGCCGGCCGCTCCCAGATGGCCGCCGGCTGGCTGCGCCACCTCGCCGGTGACACCGTCGAGGTCCGCTCCGCCGGCTCCGCCCCCGCCGACACGGTCAACCCCGCCGCCGTCGAGGCCATGCGGGAGGTCGGCATCGACATCACCGACCAGACCCCCAAGCTCCTGGAGTACGCCACCGCCGAGTCCTCCGACGTCATCGTCACGATGGGGTGCGGCGACGCCTGCCCCGTCTTCCCCGGCAAGCGGTACGAGGACTGGAAGCTCGAAGACCCGGCCGGCAAGGGCGTCGAGGCCGTACGCCCGATCCGCGACGACATCCGTACCCGGGTAGCGAAGCTGCTCTCCGAGCTGCGTCCCCCCGCCTGACCAGTCGGGTCGCCGCCGCCCGTTGCTCGTCGCCTGTTCGCCGGCCGTGGCTGTTGGGTCGCGTCGGGTCGTGGTCGGCTCGCCGTAGGCGGCGTGAAAAGCCCGACGTAGGCGAAGCCGAGCGGGTCGCCGAGCCCCACCGAGCGGCCCGGACGGGCCACCAACGTCGACGGCTTCCCGGTATAGCGGGTGACCGTCGACCTGGAAACGGTGGGGCGGGCGCGAGCGGGCACGAAGGCCCCGACACGAGGAAGATGATCAATGATCAAGGTTGTGACCTGGTGCCCCCGGCAGGATTCGAACCTGCGACACACGGTTTAGGAAACCGATGCTCTATCCCCTGAGCTACGAGGGCGCGAGGGCCCAGCTTACCTGCCAGCGGATAGCCACGAGTGCCCAGGAGTGGCGTCCCGCGTCCACCCGTGTCTGTCGCCGCTACTCGGCCGGAATATGGTCGTGACGGCGAATTCCGGGCAGGCGGCCGGGTCGACGGCCGGGACCAGGCCAAGCAAGTAGGCCAGGGCGTGTGCCAGGCGGCCGTCGGCCTGCAGGACAGGGTTGATCGGGATGCGCCGGCGGTGACGGAGGGGAGTATCGTGAGAGGCCTGTAGCCCACATCCGCCTTGTTCGGATGTGGCGAACCGGCGTCGAGCAACTGGCGTGGGTCCCGGCTCCGCCATGGTGGGTCCGTGCAGCAGTCCGCGACGCGCGGACTGCCATTCCCGCACCCCACCCCCGGTTCAGACTGCTGCGGCGGGTGCGCCGGTCAGGAGGACCTGGTGCGATGACCCACCCAACGACGAGCCCCGGTGAGCTGACGGATCCGAATGACGCGTTCGCCGAGCTCGGCCGCATCAAGCTCGGCGAGGCCGACCTCGACGACGTGTTGCAACGCGTCGCGGAACTGACCAAACGAGTGCTGCCCACCCCGGTGGAAGTCTCGGTCACGCTGGTGCGCGGCGGCACCGCGCACACCGCGGCGTTCACCGGCGATGTGGCCCGCGACCTGGACGAGCGGCAGTACGCCCAGGGACGCGGCCCGTGTCTGGACGCCGCCACCAGCGGCGACGTCATTCCCGTGCCCGACCTCGCCGCAGAGGAGCGCTGGCCGGACTGGGCCGAACGCGGCGCGAAGGCCGGGGTGGGCAGCTCGGTGTCGATCGGCCTGCCCATCCAGGAGGCGGTCGTCGGGGCGCTCAACGTCTACGCCGTCACCCCGCACGCCTTCGACGACGACACGATCAGCGTGCTGCAGACCTTCGCCGCGTACGCCGCCGTGGCGCTGGCCAACGCGCACCTCTACGACAGCACCGCCACTCTCGCCCGGCAGATGCAGGAGGCGATGGCCAGTCGTGCGGTCATCGAGCAGGCCAAGGGCATCATCATGGGCGAACGCCGCTGCACCTCGGACGAGGCGTTCCGGATCCTGTCCAAGGTGTCACAGGACTCCAACCGCAAGGTCCGCGACGTGGCCCAGGCCCTCGTCGACCGAGCCGCCACGACGACGATGGCCTGACTGCGGCCCGGACGATTACTGCTCCCCGGTGGCCTCCCGTGACCAGCCGCCTGAGCTCACCGGATGACCGCCCAGCTCCTGCGGATCACCGTGTCGCAGGGCTTGGGCGGCCCCGCACCGGCGCAGGCGCTACCTCACGAACCGGCGCCCCTGCGCACATCCGGTGGCCGTCGTGGGGAGATACGGCAGGACGTCGGTGCGCTGACCGAGGGTCGATGGGACGCGGGGTCACAGGAGTCGCACGTCATGGGGTCCGAAGTCGAACGTCCGCAGCGGAGGCGTCGTGCCTTCTGGGCGCTGACCACATCCCCCACGGCCAGCAGGTCCCGGCTCACAGACACCAGCAGGTGTGGGGCCGTTCCCTCGGGGTAGGGACGAGTGCACGGGTCAAGACATGCGCCCTCCACTGCCCTCCCTGCCGCGTCCCGTCGCGCGGCACGAGCGGGCCGCCGATGGACAGCGGAGGCGCCATGTCAGAACACGAGACATCTCGTACGCGCGGCCGTCGGTCCGCTGCGAGGATCGATCGGCTCGGTGATCCCATCATGTCGCTGGCCCTCACCGGTGAGGGTTCGGCGAAGCTCGTCACCGTCTCGGGTGAGATCGACATGAGCAACGCGCACCTGCTCACCGAGTTGGTGGAGTGCGTCTGTCGCCCGCCGGTACCGACGATCGCGGTGGATCTCTCCGCGGTGCGTTTCTTCAGCGCGCACGGTGTGAGCGCGCTACTGCAGGCCCAGCACTTCGCGGCGACGGCCGGGGCGACGCTCCTCCTGCGGGATCCCGCGCCGTGCGTCATCTACATCCTCGCCACGGCCGGCGCCCTGGCGAAATTCCCGCTCAGCCGGGGCGTGGACCGTCCGCCCCACCCGCGAGCGACGACCGTTGACCTGGTGACGCCGGTGCGGCGCCACCCCTGACGATAGGAAGCCTCGATGGTCACCACCCCACTCGCCCGTGATGACACGGCCGCCCACGTCGGGCGGCTCCCGCTGACACTGGGTGTGGAGGAGGAGTTCCTTCTCATCGACCCGGACAGCGGTACGAATGTGCCCCTGGCAGACGAGGTCGTCCGCGGCCTGCAGGCAGCGGTGCAAGGTCACTCCCGACGTGAGTTGCGGCGCAGCATGGTGGAGATGGTCACCCCGGTCTGCACCGACCTGTCCACGCTCCGGGTCCATCTGCTGCGGCACCGCCGGGCGGTGGGCGACGCCGCGTCGGCGGCGGGGGCGCGGCTGGTGGCGATCGGTGCTACGCCGGTCGCCGAGCCACACCGGGCGGTGCCACCGCAGCAGCGCTACCGCGCGATGACCGAACACTACGGACCCGTCGCGGCCGACCCCGCCGTCTGCGGCTGCCACATCCACGTCGGCGTGCCGGACCCTCACCTGGTCGTCGAGGTATGCAACCGGCTGCGGCTGTGGCTGCCCGTGGTGCAGGCCCTGACGGCCAACTCGCCCCTGTACGCCGGGCGGGACACCGGGCATGCGAGCTGGCGGTCGGTGCAGCTGCAACGCTGGCCGGGTGTCGGCCCGACGCCCCACTTCGACTCGCGCCGGGACTACGACGAGACGGTCGCCGCGCTGGTGACGTCGCAGGTGATGCTCGACGAGGCGATGGTCTACTGGTACGCGCGTCCCTCGGCGACGTACCCGACGGTCGAGGTACGGGTGAGCGACGTCTGCACCGACGTCGACGACACGGTCCTGGTAGCCGCGCTGGTCCGGGCCTTGGTGGCGACCGCCGTCGACGAGGCGTACGCCGGGGTGCCGGTGCCCCGGGTCCGGGACTGCGTGGTGGCCGCCGCTCACTGGCACGCCGCCCACAGCGGGCTCGACGGCACCCTGACCGACCTGCGGCTCGGCACCGCGCGGCCGGCCTGGGAACTGGTCGGGGACCTGTTCTCGACCGTCGAGAGCGCCTTGCGTGAGCACGGCGACCTCGGCTTCGTGCGCTCGCGACTCGCCCGGCTGCGCCGGGTCGGCAACGGCGCCACCTGGCAGCGCCGCACCCTGCACCGGACGGGGGACCTGCGAGCGGTTCTGCAGGAACTGGCCGAGCGAACCGTGGCCGGCTGACATCACCCAGGTAGAGACTTCAGTGGAGGCATACATGACGTCGGACATCCACGCCTACCTCGACGCGCACCGGCGCGATCTGATCGAGGAACTCATCGGTTGGGTGCGGATCCGGTCGGTGGCCGGGCTGCCGGAGCGCGAGGTCGAGGTGCTGCGGTCGGCGAACTGGTTGGCGGGCGCGCTGCGCGACCTGGGGTTCCCGGTGGTGCAGGTGTGGAACCGGGAGGGGGCGCCGGCGGTGTACGCCGAGTGGTGCGAGGCTCCGGGCGCGCCCACCGTGCTGATCTACAGCCATCACGACGTGCGGGCGGCCAAGGACGAGCAGTGGGAGGAGACCCCGCCGTTCGAGCCGGCAGAACGCGGTGGGCGGGTCTACGGCCGGGGCACCTCCGACGCGAAGGGTCAGGTTCTCGCGCATCTGTGGGGCGTGCGGGCGCACCTGGCGGCCACCGGGCGCGCCGCGCCCTCGGTCAACATCAAGCTGCTCGTCGAGGGCGAGGAGGAGACCGGCTCGGCACAATTGTCGGACCTGCTCGACGAGCATCGCCCGAGCGCGGACCTGGTGCTCTTCTCCGACACGCTGCTGTGGCACCGCGAGCACCCGGCCCTCTGCATGGGGTTGCGTGGCATGATCAGCGCCGAGATCGAGGTGTACGGGCCGCTGCGCGACGTGCACAGCGGGGCCGTCTCCGGACCGGCACCCAACCCGGTGATCGAGCTGAGCAGGCTCCTCGCCGCGCTGCACGACGACAAGGGCCGCCTCACCCTGCCCGGCTTCTACGACGACGTGGTCGAGCCGTCGGAGCGCTTCCGGGCCGAGCTAACCGCGCTGCCGTACCGGGACGAGGACTGGCTGGCCCGATCGGAGACCCGCAGCATCGGCGGGGAGGAGGGCTACAGCGTTCTCGAACGGCTCTGGACCCGACCCGCGGCCGAGGTGCTCACCGTCGCCGCCGGGGACGTCACCGGCGTGTCCCGCGCGGCCGTGCCGGCGGTGGCCACGGCCAGCCTGAGCATCCGCACGGTGCCGGACCAGCGGATCTCCGACGTCGCGGCACAGCTGCGCCGGTGGGTCGCCGACACCATCAGCGACCGGGTCGAGTACCAGCTGACCATCTCCGAGGAGACCGCGCAGGAGCCGTACCGCACGCCACCGGATCATCCAGCGGTCGCCGTGCTCGCCGCGGCCATGCGCGACGGCTTCGGGCGGCCCGTGGGCCGGATGGCCAACGCCGGCGGCGGGCCGGCCGAACTGCTGGCCCGCAAGCTCGACGCGCCGGTGCTGTTCTTCGGCACCGGCCTGCCGGAGGACCGCTGGCACGACAGCGACGAGAGCGTCGCTGTGGACGTACTGCTGGCCGGCGCCGCCACCCTTGCGCACTTCTGGTCCGGCCTTGCCGCACCCCCAACCCCGTAGGAGATACCAACGCCCACCCGGTCGCGGCCGTCACGCAACGGCGAAGCCGGACGGAACGGCGACGCCGCCCGGCGAGCCGTCGTACCGTCGAAGCACGGGTGCGCCGACCGGGCCGCCGTCGGTTCGGCCCGTGATCGAACCACGCCTTCGGGGGGACCTGTGTTTGCCAGCTCCGAGGAACTGCTGCGGTACCTCAAGAACGAGGACGTGAAGTTCGTCGACGTACGTTTCTGTGACCTGCCCGGCGTGATGCAGCACTTCAACCTGCCGGTCGAGTCCGTCGACGACGACCTCCTCACCGACGGCCTCGCGTTCGACGGCTCGTCGATCCGCGGCTTCCAGGCGATCCACGAGTCGGACATGCTCCTGCTCCCGGACGTCGCCACCGCCTTCATCGACCCGTTCCGCACGCAGAAGACCCTCGCGCTGAACTTCTTCATCCACGACCCGTTCACCCGCGAGGCGTACTCCCGGGACCCGCGCAACGTGGCGAAGAAGGCCGAGGCGTACCTGGCGGCGAGCGGCATCGCCGACACGGCGTACTTCGGCGCCGAGGCGGAGTTCTACATCTTCGACTCGATCCGCCACGAGACCTCCGCCCACCAGTCGTACTACTACATCGACTCGATCGAGGGCGCGTGGAACACCGGCCGTGAGGAGCAGGGCGGCAACCGCGGCTACAAGACCGCCTACAAGGGCGGCTACTTCCCGGTGCCCCCGGTGGACCACTACGCCGACCTGCGCGACAGCATGGTCCGCCGCCTCATCGACGCCGGCTTCACCGTCGAGCGCTCGCACCACGAGGTGGGCACCGCCGGCCAGTCGGAGATCAACTACAAGTTCTCCACGCTGCTGCAGTCGGCCGACCAGCTCCAGCTCTTCAAGTACCTGATCAAGAACGAGGCCTGGGCCGCCGGCAAGACCGCCACCTTCATGCCGAAGCCGCTCTTCGGCGACAACGGCTCCGGCATGCACACCCACCAGAGCCTCTGGCTCAACGGCGAGCCGCTGTTCTACGACGAGACCGGCTACGCCGGCCTGTCGGACATGGCCCGCTGGTACATCGGTGGCCTGCTGCACCACGCGCCGTCGCTGCTGGCCTTCACCAACCCGACGGTCAACTCGTACCGCCGGCTGGTGCCGGGCTTCGAGGCGCCGGTCAACCTGGTCTACTCCCAGCGCAACCGCTCCGCCTGCACCCGCATCCCGGTCACCGGCAGCAACCCGAAGGCCAAGCGCGTCGAGTTCCGGGTCCCGGACCCGTCCAGCAACCCGTACCTCGCCTTCTCGGCGATGATGATGGCCGGCCTGGACGGCATCAAGAACAAGATCGAGCCGCCCGCGCCGATCGACAAGGACCTGTACGACCTCCCCCCGGAGGAATGGGGCGACGTCAAGCAGGTCCCCGGCTCACTCGCCCAAGCGTTGGACTCCCTGGCCGACGATCACGACTACCTGCTCGACGGCGGCGTCTTCACCACCGACCTCATCACCACCTGGCTCGAGTGGAAGCGCGCCAACGAGGTCCAGCCCATGGTGCTGCGCCCCACGCCGCACGAGTTCGCGCTCTACTTCGACTGCTGAGCCGCCCCGCTCCCGGGCCTGGGTGGACGGCGGTGCGAGCCCGACGGGTCCGCGATCGCCGCGTCGGCCCTCGGTAACGCCGGGAACCAGTACGGCTGGGTCCTCGGAGAGTCGCGGGCCCGAGGTAGCGATATGCTCCTCGCCTGTGGCTGACGTCTCCATGGTGTCGGCGGTCCGGCGTCAAGAAGCGGCGCGGTTCATGGGTTCCTCTCTGGGCCCTGCAGTGATCCGCATGCCCGGGCGTCCGCTGCAGCGTCTGTGACGTGCCCTCATGAGGGACAACAGCAATGACCGACGCGATCTCCATGCTGCCTGTCGTCGCATTCGCGGAGCTGGGCCGGATCAAGTTCAATGAGACGGATTTCAGTGGTGTGCTGTCCCGGGTGGCCGGTGTGGCCACTCGAACCGTTCCAGGTGCTGACCAGGTCTCCGTCACGCTGGTCGGAGCCGGCGGCGCGCACACCGCGGCGTTCACCGGCGGCCTCGCCCTCACCCTCGACGAAGCGCAGTACACGCAGGGCGACGGGCCCTGCCTCCTGGCCGCGGCGGCCACCAGCACCGTGCACGTGCCCGACATGGCAGCGGAGAGCCGCTGGCCGACCTGGGCCGGTCAGGCCCTGACCGCCGGCGCGGGCAGTTCCCTGTCGATCGGCCTGCCCATGCACGAGTACGTCAGCGGGGCGCTCAACATCTACGCCACCCGACCCGACGCCTTCGGCGACAAGGCGGTGACCCTCGCCGAGACCTTCGCCGAGTACGCGGCCGTCGCCATGACCAACGCCCACCTGTACGACACCCAGGTGACTCTGGCACAGCACATGCAGACCGCGATGAAAAGCCGTGCGGTGATCGAACAGGCCAAGGGCATCATCATGGGTGAGCGGCGCTGCCCGGCCGACGAGGCGTTCGCGATCCTCGCGAAGATCTCCCAGGACTCCAACCGCAAACTGCGCGACGTCGCCGCGGCCCTCGTCGCCCGCGCCACATCGGCTGCGGAGCCGTGAGCCGACACCTGGTCACCGGTGATGCACCGGCGCTGTCACTGCCGGCCCTGCGGGGCGGCCCCGGACGGGATCTTCTTACCGGCCGGGGCCTGACCAGGACACTTGTCGCGAACCGCGCCCCGGTGTCCCCCCAGGCTATGCCGCCAAGACCAGCCACGCGCCACGGGGCAACGTGGCTGGCCCTACGAGGTGGCCGAGCCATGCAGCTCCGGCGCCGGTCAGGGGCCGGGTGGCGGGCCGGCGACCAGAACCGTAGGGGTGCCCACGGGTACCCGGATCCCGACCGGCGCCGCCGCCCGCCGGCGTCTGCGGCGCCGCCGGGGTGAGCGTCCTGCTGCACGCCGCTGGCCAGGCGGCCCGCCTCGGGCACCGGTTCCACGTTCGCGGAGCTCACGGGGTGACCGCACTGGTCCTGTGCATCACCGGCGTGGAAGGCTTCCTGTCGGATGCGGGGGCACCCGGCGGCCCGGGCAGAGGTCAGCGCAGCCAGTCGAACGGTGGACGGCACCGCGTCGCCGGGCGGGTTCACCGACGAGCTTGACCGGGACATGCACGAACGGCAGTACGGGCAGGGGCGCGGCCCCGGCCTGGACGCCGCGGCAGGCGGTGACGTTCTCCGTACCCGATCTCGCCGCCGACGACCGCTGGCCCCACCTGCCAGCGGTTGCCCACGAGTGATCAGGAGTGTCCTCCCCTCGCTCGCGGGATCCGCTTCCTGCAACGCCCGAAGTGACGGGTACTACGTGCCCCCGCCCGCCGGCACGGCGGCAAGGGGCAGCGCGGCGACCGAAAAGACCCGGGTGACGAACCGACGAAACCGGCGGCCATCTCGCACCACCTCCACCGTACGCCGGAAATACGAGCTTCCCGTCGGTTAGATGACATATGGGCGGTGCCCCATCACTGAGACGACACGAGGCGGAGAGATGTCGAAGCGTACGACGCTGCCGGCACGAGATCATGGACCGGCGATCCTCGTCCCCACCGCGTTCGGCGGCTATCCGGGGCCGGTGCGGCGCCCGCTGCCCGGCGCTTCGCTGATCAAGTTCCTCGCCACGACCGACCACAAGCAGATCGGCCTGCTGTACCTGCTCTCCTCGTTCGCGTTCTTCGTCATCGGCGGGTTGGAGGCGATGCTGATCAGAGGCGAGCTGGCCCGGCCCGGCCTGCAGTTCCTCTCCGCCGAGCAGTACAACCAGCTGTTCACCTCGCACGGCGCGGTGATGCTGCTGCTCTTCGCCACCCCGGCGGCGTTCGGGTTCGCCAACTACATCGTGCCGATCCAGATCGGCGCACCGGACGTGTCGTTCCCCCGGCTCAACGCCCTCGCCTACTGGCTCTACTTCTTCGGCGGGCTGATGGTCCTGGGCGGATTCCTGACGCCCAGCGGCTCGGCCGACTTCGGCTGGACGGCCTACACCCCGCTGAGCAGTGCCGAGCATTCCCCCGGAGTGGGCGCGAACATGTGGATCGTCGGCCTGGTCGTCTCAGGGCTGGGCACGATCCTCGGCGCGGTCAATTTGATCACCACGATCCTGACCCTGCGGGCCCCGGGCATGACCATGTTCCGGATGCCGATCTTCACCTGGAACATGCTGATCACCAGCGTGCTGGTGATCTTCGTTTTCCCCCTGCTCGCCGCCGCCCTGCTGGCGCTGATGGCCGACCGGCTGTTCAACGCCCACGTCTTCGACCCGATGACCGGCGGACCGATGCTCTGGCAGCACCTGTTCTGGTTCTTCGGCCATCCCGAGGTCTATATCATCGCGCTGCCGTTCTTCGGCATCGTCACCGAGGTCATCCCCGTCTTCTCCCGCAAGCCGCTCTTCGGCTACAAGGGCATGGTGGGCGCCACCATCTTCATCGCCGGCTACTCCATGATCGTCTGGGCGCACCACATGTTCACCACCGGGCAGGTGCTACTGCCGTTCTTCGCCGCCACCACGTTCCTGATCGCCGTACCCACCGGGGTGAAGTTCTTCAACTGGCTCGGCAGCATGTGGAAGGGGCAGCTCACCTTCGAGACGCCGATGCTCTTCTCCATCGGCTTCCTGATCACCTTCCTGCTCGGCGGGCTGACCGGAGTGCTACTGGCCAGCCCACCCGTGGACTTTCACGTCCACGACAGCTACTTCGTGGTCGCCCACTTCCACTACGTCGTGTTCGGCACCGTGGTCTTCGCGCTCTTCGCCGGCTTCTACTTCTGGTTCCCGAAGATGACCGGCCGGCTCATGGACGAACGCCTCGGCAAGATCCACTTCTGGACGATGTTCACCAGCTTCCACGGCACGTTCCTGATCCACCACTGGCTCGGGGCGCAGGGCATGCCCCGCCGCTACTCCGACTATCTGGAGGAGGACGGCTTCACCTGGATGCACACGTTCTCCACCGTCTGGTCGTTCATCCTCGGCGTCTCCACCCTGTTCTTCATCTGGAATGCCTGGAAGTCGTGGCGGTACGGGGCCAAGGTGGCCGTGGACGACCCCTGGGGCTTCGGCAACTCCCTGGAGTGGGCCACCACCTGCCCGCCCCCGCTGCGCAACTTCGACCGGATGCCCCGGATCCGCTCCGAGCGCCCCGCCTTCGACGCCAAGTACGGCCCGCTCGTCGCCGACCTCGGCCGGGACCTGCCACAGCGCGACACCAAGCCGCCGCAGACGTTGCGCGAGGAGCTGCACCGCGAGAAGCCGACGCCGGAGTCGCCGAGCGCCGAGGGCGCGCACGCGCGGACCGACTACCAGCCGGCACCCGAGTCCGGAGCGCGTCCGGTGGATGTGCCGGACCCCGACCAGATCCGGCGGCCCTCCTTCGACCACACGGAGGAGCCCGGACGCGATCCGTGGGGTGGACAGCGCAGCCCCACCGACCGCGGCAACGACCGGTGGCGACGCCCCCAGGGCAAGGACGAGGAGGAAGGCTGACCCGGGGGACCGCCGGTCTCGGCTCCGTGCAACGGGCCACAGCCACCATCGACCGTGACGGGCAGGCCCTGGTGTGAGGAAAGATCGGCGGAGCGGTTCGGAGCCGGCGGTGGTGCAGGCGTTCGACCGCGTGGCCGAGGAAGGCGCCACTCGGCTGGCGCGCCGGTGGGCCCCGCTGATCGTCACCGGGATCCTCGGCGGCCTCGACGTCGGCACCGGTGTGCTGGCCTACCTCCTGGTCACGCAGGCAACCGGGCAGCCCTTGCTCGCCGGGCTCGCCTTTGGCATCGGGTTCGTGGCGCTGCTGCTGGCCCGCAGCGAACTGTTCACCGAGAACTTCCTGGTGCCGGTGACCGCGGTGGCCGCCGGCCGCAACACCCTGCGCTCGCTGCTGCGGCTGTGGAGCGTGACCCTGGCCGGCAACCTGCTCGGCGGTTGGCTGGTCGCCTGGCTGATCACCCGGGCCTTCCCCGGCCTGCGCCGCACCGCCGTCGAGACCGGCACGCACTACGCCACGCTCGGCGTCAACCTGCGTTCCTTCACTCTGGCCGTGCTCGCCGGCATGGTGATCACCCTGATGACCCGGATGCAGCACGCCACCGAGAGCCTCGGCGTACGGCTGGTGCCGGCGCTGCTCTTCGGCGCGCTGCTGGCCGGCGGGCAACTCTTCCACAGCGTGCTCGACTCGATCCTGATGTTCACCGCGCTCACCACCGGCCATGCCCCCTTCGGCTACCTCGACTGGCTCGGCGCCCTCGGCTGGTCCGTGCTCGGCAACATCGTCGGAGGCGTCGGCCTCGTCACCGTCCTCCGGCTGGCCCGCGTCTCCCACGAAATTGCCGATGAGCGGTCCCATCAGCGGTGACGGCGACGATCGGCGCCGGAGGCGGGTGCCCGGCGGGTGAGCCGAGTACCACGAGCCGGACAGGCACCTCCCATTCGAACCGGTCGGTGGATGTCGAAGATCACTTGGCTTCCTACGCTGCCTGAGCCAGGGCAGATGCCCGGCGTCACGTCTCTGACAATCATGGGGCATTCGTGCGTACCCTCCGCGTCGCCATTGCTGGCGCCATCGCACTTCTCATCACATCCACAGGATCGGCCGGGGTGGCGCAGGCGGCGGAAAGCGCCGCGCCTTCGGCCCCGTACACGGCCTTCACCATGAGCTTCGACGGTTGGGGCTACATCGACGGCAGCTTCTCCTACGAGCCGTCGCGGAACACGGTGGAGATCTACCAGCAGAACGCCAACGGCTACGCGCTGGTCATGCGCGGCTTCTCGGCAGAGCACTGGCACGACCTCAACGTGACCCCGCCCAAAGGCACCAGGTTCGTCGCCGGCCAGACGTATCAGACGACGACGAACTTCTCTCCGCAGGAGTCCATCACCGTTCTCAATGTGAGCGGCGACGGGCAGCGCTGCGAATGGAGCAGCACGCCGGGGACCATCCAGGTCAAGGAAGCGGAATACGACGAGGCGGGCAAGTTCACCGCCTTTGCCGCCACGTTCTCCGTACCCTGCGGCTGGCGCGGCAGCGCCAAGGGTGAGATCCGCTTCCAGTCGAGCGCCGGCTACAAGGCGACCGACACCTGGGGCTACCGGCTGCAGATGGGTTCGCAGCCGGCCGGCATGCCCGGTAAGCCGCAGGCCGTCACGGTCGAGGCGAACGGCAGCGAGCCCACCACCTTCGGCGCGGCGTCGCTGTCCGGGTCGGACCCTGGAGCCTTCGAGATCTCGGCCAACACCTGCTCCGGCAACACCCTGGCCTACGGGCAGACCTGCCAGCTGAGCATCACGCCGAAGGCCTCGGCCATCGGCGAGCAGAGCGCGCTGCTCACCCTGGTCGAGGACTCGGTCGCCGGCAAGGTCACCCGCCTGCTCTCGCTGACCGGCTACGACGCCCGTCGCGCCACCGCATCTCCGGGCTACTTCAGCTTCGGCGCGGTGCCGGCGTACGAGGTGTCTGCGCCGCAGACCGTGACACTGACCGGCGCGGGCGACCTCCCGATCACCTTCGGGCAGGCGACGCTCGACGGCGAACACCGCACCTCGTTCAAGATCATCAATGACGGCTGCTCCCAGAAGACCCTGAGCACGGGGCAGACCTGCTCGATCACGGCGGTGGCGCGTCCGTCGGCACCGACGATGGTGGGGGCGATGCTGGTCCTTCCCGACGACAGCTTCGCCGGCAGGACGCAGCTCTCGATGGGCGTCAACGGCTACAGCGACGACGGCGGCACCTACTACCCGGTGGCACCCTTCCGCATCATGGACACCCGTTCCGGCAAGGGCGCTCCGAAGCGCATGGTCGGACCCGGCGGCCTGGTCAGCCTGCAGGTCACCGGCTCCGGCGGCGTGACGACCGAGGCCTCCACGGTGGTGCTGAACGTGACCGTCACCGGTCCCACCACCAACGGCTTCGTCACCGTCTACCCCTCCGGCCTCTCGCGCCCGACCGCTTCCTCCCTGAACTTCACGAAGGGATGGACCGGCGCGAACTCGGTCACGGTGCGGGTGGGTGCCGACGGCAAGGTGAAGTTCTACAACCACACCGGCTCGACGCACATCATCGTCGATGTGGACGGTTACTACTCCAAGGGCCACGAGTGCTGCTCGGGATACATGGGCGGCCAGTACCACCCGCTCTCCAAGCCGGTACGCATCACCGACACCCGGACCTGGGGCAACGGCCGGGTGCCCCGCGAGCACTACATCAACTCCGCGGCCTCGTGGGGATCGACGATCAACCCGCGGGTCAGGGCGTTCGCCGTCAGCGTCACGGCGACCCAGCCGAGTTCGGCGGGCTTCCTCACCGCCTGGGACGGATCCCAGGACAACCTGCCCAACACCTCCACGTTGAACTACTCGACCGGGGCCACCGTCCCGAACTTCGCCGTCGTGCCCACGACGCCGTGCGTCAACTGCGGCAGCGCGACGGGCTGGCCGTCCATCGGCGTCTACACCCACGCGCCGGCACACATCATCGTCGACATCGTCGGGTTCTACGACGACGGGTCGCTGCCCAACGGTCTGCGCTTCGAGTCGATCGCGCCGACCCGGATCGTCGATACGCGTACCGGTCAGGGCTGGCCGTCGCGTCTCGGCCCGGGCGCCACGGCGACGGTCCCGACGCCGAAGACGATCGCGAACGCCGACACCTGGGGCCTGGCGACGAACGTCACCGCCGTCAAGCCCACCTCGACGACCGTCATGACGATCTGGCCGTCCGGGGTGGCCCGGCCGAGCACGTCCAGCCTCAACCCCAGGGCAGGCTCGCTCGTGTCGAACGCGGTGCAAACCATGATCAGCGCGGAAGACAAGTTCAACGTCTACAACGCCTCCGGGTACACCGACTTCGTGGTCGACGTCGTCGGCACCTTCAACCTGTATCCGCCGAGCCCGCCCGCCGGCTGGGGTGGCGATCTCAGCTCCGTTGCCCCGCAACCCGGACACCAGGCGGCCCGCCCCGCAACTGCGGCACCTGAGGTGTCGGCAGTCCAACGGGTGAAGCGAATCTAGGGAACCGTCACGGCGAGGAGATGGCCTGCGGCTGCGCCGCAGGCCATCTCCTGCGCCGCGAGGTTGCCGAGCAGTTGCGCGGCGGTCGCCCGGTTGTGGTTGTCGGCGTCCGTCAGGTGGCCCACAAGGTCGTCCCAGACCTCGTCGGCCCACGGCACCGGCCCGGACCGTGGCTTCAGCGCTGCTGATCCCGGCCGGCAGCGCTGGGGCGGTGCTGGCCCGGGCCGATGCTCACCTCGCACCACACGATCTTTCCGGGCGGCTGCAGATGCGAGCCCCAGTCGGCGGCGAGAGTGTCGATCAACCACATCCCGCGCCCGCCGAGGGCCTCGAAGTCCGGCCGGGTGAGCACCGGCACCACCGGGTTCGAGTCGGTGACCTCCACCAGGATCCGGTCGGCGGAGAGGCTGACCTGCAGGCACATCGGGGGCGGGCCGTACCGCACGGCATTGGTGATGATCTCACTGGTCAGCAGCACGGCGGTGTCGGCTACCTGGGAGGGCACCGCCCAGCGGTGCAGGTGCTCGGCGACGAAACGCCGGCCCTCCGCGCTCGCCGTGCCGGCGCTGGGCAGGTCGGAGAGGATCGCCGTCCGTAAGCCGGGAGAACGACTCGAGGGAGGCAGCAACGGGGGCTCCTGAGGCGTGCGGCCAGCGGTGAGCGGTGTACCTCGCAGACGCCCATCGGACGCCACCTACCGGCAGCGCACCAGCCAAGTGTGACACGACCTCGGTCGAGCAGCAGCGCGACGACTCCGGATGCCCCGCGGTTACCGCACCGGCTCTGCCGGTGACCGGGACCCGACGCACGGTGACCGGCGTGGGTCAGCGGGTGACGCGACACCCGCCGCCGCGATCCGACCTGCGGACCGGTGCGCCGGCGGGCCCTGCGTCAGTCCCGCATTGAGGTGCCCCCGCTCAGCGAGGCAGCTCGCGCCAGGCGGGATTGCCGCCACGCCACGCCCCGGCGAGGATGCTCGCCGAGGTACGACTCGGACACTCCTGCACCTTCGACCGGCCGTACGCGCCGCCGATCTGTGCCTGTACCTCCCACCGCAGCCCATCGCTGCGGATGAACACGTCGCGACGCCCGCGTGCCGTCGCGTCCCCGTTCCACCAATGCTCCTCGACGATCACCTCGCGACGGTATCTCAACGAACGGTCAGTTGGCACTGCCCGGTAGCCCACGTCCGGCGGCTCGATCGGCTGGCCAGGCCGCCCGGCCCGGGTCCGGCGGCGCACGGAACCGGACTCCCGGTCCGGTGGCGGCAGATCGTCAGTCGTCGGAGCCGGGCGGGTATCCCTCCAGCTTCCTGCGCTTCTTCTCCTGCTTGCGCAGCCGGATCTGCCGCTCGGAGGGCTTGCGTTTGATCGCCACCCCGCCCCAGAGGGCGAACCCGCCCACGGTGACCGTCGGGGCGCCCGGCGCGCCCGGCCCGCCGGCCCGGTGGTCGAAGCCGCCCATCACCCCGACCCCGGTCACGTGCACGGTGGCCCGCTCGGGCACCCAGATCTCCAGGCCTCCCATCAGGGCGTACGCCTTGATCCGGACCGCGCCGACGGTGAAGATCGCGTCGCGCAGGTCGACCAGTCCGCCGCCCCAGAACGCCACGCAGGTGAACTCGGGGCCGACGCTCCACGGGCCGGACCGTTCGAACTTGCCCGCCAGGGCGTAGCCGCTGCGCGACACCGGCGCTCCGGCGGCGTACGCCGGCGGCAGGTCACCGAAGAGCCGCGTGCCGACGGCCGGGAGGTCCCGGGTCAGCGGTTCCAGCTCGGCGTAGGTGCGGGCGGCGTAGACGTGGCCCAGCCGCTCGTCCAGCTCGCTGAGGTCCAGCCGGCCCTCCGCGGCCGCCGCCCGCAGCACGGCCGCGACCCGCTCCCGGTCGGCGTCGGAGGTGCGGATCTGTCCCGGGTGAACCGGTTCCGGAATGAGCTCGCTCACATAGAGGAGCGTAGAACAAGGGTGCACCGGCCGGGGGTTCGGCGCGGGCCCGAGCCGCGGCCCGCGGCGGCCCGTTGTCCGGCTCACGACCCAGGCGAAGCGGCATAGGACGCGGCCACCGAGGGTACACCGGGATCATGGCACAGCTGCGTACCTCACCCCCGTCGCCGCAGGCCACCGAGCTGCGGCGGTGGCAGCTGTCCGGGCCGGCGGACCTGCGTGGCCTGCGCGCCTCCCTGCACCAGGCGCTGACCGGTGCGGAACTGCTCGCCGGGGAGCAGCTCGACGAGGTCCCCGAGCTGGTCGTGCTGGTCGCCACGGAACTGGCCACCAACGCCCTGCGGCACGGCATCCCGCCGACCATCGTGCGCCTGCTGGTCACCGAGGACCGGTTCATCCTGGACGTCGCCGACCACGACCTGAGCACCATCCCGGAACTGGTCGACACCCGCCCGATGGGGGCCGGCGGCCGGGGCCTGCAGATCGCCGAGGCCCTCTCGCTGGACGTCGGCTGGTACGCCACCGACCGCACGAAGAACATCTGGGCCTCCTTCCCCCGAAGCTGACGGCCCGGCGTTCGCAGCGGCGGCCGGCGGGGTACCCGGGACCGGCACTGACAGGTTGGGCGAGGGGTGGGGGGAGCGATGGCCGAGCGGGAAGCGCTGCACGGACTGCTGCACCACTCCCACCACGCCCGTGCGGAGGACCTGCCGCTGCTGGCCCGACGGATGGCCGCCCAGCTCGGCGCCACCGACATGCGCATCCATCTGGTCGACCACGAGCAGCGGGAGCTGTTGCCGATGGAAGACCGCGCCGGCGACGGGACTCCGCTGGCCGTCGACGGCACCCTCGCCGGACGGGCCTACGCGACGATGCGTCCGTACGCCGCCGACGGCGGGCCCGGGGCGGCGCGGCTCTGGGTGCCACTGCTGGACGGGCTGGAACGGATGGGCGTGGTCGAGGTGGTCTCCGCCGAACCGGTCCCCGCCGACCGGGTCGGTGAATTCGAGGCGGCCTGCGCGCTCCTGGCAGAGTTGGTGGTCACCCGCTCCAGCTACAGCGACACCGTGGAGCGGGTACGCCGCCGGGAGCCGATGCGGCTGGCCGCCGAGATGCTCCGCGCCCAACTGCCGCCGCTGAGCTTCTCCACCGGCAGCATGACCATCAGCGGCATCCTGGAACCCAGCTACGACGTGGGCGGGGACGCCTTCGACTACGCCGTCAACGGCGACCTCGCCCACCTGGCGCTCTTCGACGCGGTGGGGCACGGCTCGCACGGCGGCATGCGGGCGGTGATCCTCGCCAGCCTCGCGCTGGCCGCGTACCGCAACGCCCGGCGGGCCGGTCAGGACCTGATCGCCACCTACCACCACATCGACAGGGCGGTCCGCGACCACGACCGGCGGGGCCTGATCACCGGCGTGCTGGCGGTGCTCGACCAGCGCAACGGCCGGCTGCGGGTGATCTCCGCCGGGCACCCGAGCGGCCTGGTGCTGCGCCGGGGCCGGGTGGCGACCGTGCTGCCCACCCCGACCGCGCTGCCGGTCACCCTCGGCGAGCACCGGGCCCCGGTGGTGGTCGAGGAGGCCCTGGAGCCGGGGGACGATGTGCTCTTCTACACCGACGGGATCATCGAGGCGCGCTCCACCGACGGCGAGGCCTTCGGGGTGGACCGGCTGGTCGACTGCGCGGTCCGGGCGCTGGCCGACGACCTGCCGCTGCCGGAGACCGCCCGCCGCCTGGTGCACTCGATCCTCGCGTACCAGAACGACCAGCTGGGCGATGATGCCACCGTGCTGCTGGTGCGCTGGCACGGTCCGGCCGGACCGTCGTTGGCCTGATCACCGACGGGATTGACGGCGAACGCGCCTGGGTACCGGCGATTTCGTCAGGAACCGCGGCGGGGGCGGCGGCGTGCCGCAACCCCCGCCTGCGGTGGGAAGGAGGCACCGTGCCGGCCAACGAACAACCACACCCCCGTCCCGCCGCGGCCTCCCCAGACGGCCGGGACGGCCGCACCGGCGGCAACGCGCTAGCCGCCCGGCTCGCCGCGCTCGCCCGCGAGTTCCAGGGCGAGCGGACGGTGGAGGACACCCTCCGGGCCATCGTGCGGGCGGCCGTCGACACCGTGCCCGGCGCCTGGCACGCCGGAATCACCGAGATCGAGGGGCGGCGCCGGGTGAGCACCCCGGCCGCCACCGGCGAGGTGGTCCAGCGCATCGACCGGGCGCAGTACGAGACCCGGGAGGGTCCCTGCCTCACCTCGGCGTACACCGAGCGGACCGTCCGGCTGCCCGACGTGGCCACCGAGGAGCGCTGGCCGGCGTTCATCGTCCGGGCGCGGGAGCTGGGTGTGGGCAGCATGCTGTCGTTCCAGCTCTACGTCGCCCGGGACAACCTCGGCGCGCTCAACCTCTACGCCCGCGAGCCGCACGCCTTCACCGACGAGTCGGAGCGGGTCGGGCTACTCTTCGCCGCGCACTCGGCCGTGGCGGTCGCCGACGCCCGCCGACTGGACCAGCTGAGCCGGGCGCTGGACGTCCGCGACCTGATCGGCCAGGCCAAGGGCATCCTGATGGAACGGCACCGGCTCACCGGCGACCAGGCCTTCCAACTCCTGGTGACGGCGAGCCAACGGATCAACGTCAAGCTGGTCGACGTGGCTCGTGACCTGGTGGAGACGGGCGAGCTGAACGTCACCGGCCAGCCGGAGAGAGCCCGAGCAGGGCGAGCACCCCGGTGATCTCCAGGACCCGACGGACGACGGGTCGCACGTCGCCGGCCACGACCAGCGGGCAGCCCCGGGCGGCGGCCAGGGCGTACGCGTCGAGCAGGACGTGCACGCCGGAGGAGTCCAGGAACGGCACGTCGGCGAGGTCCACCTCGACCGGGGTGTCGGAGAGGCCGGCCAGCACGGCGTCCAGCGCCGCACGCAGCTCACCGGAGGTGGCGAGGTCCACCTCACCGGCGACGCTCACCCGCAGGAGTTCGCCGGCGGTGTTCGTCAGGGTGATCCGGAGGCCCCGCGCCGATGTCGGCACGAGGTGCCCGCGCTCGGTGTGCACTGCCTTGCTCCCTACGCCCACCGGGCCCGTTCCCTCGTAGCAGAAGGCAGAGACCAGCGCGTCGAGCCTAACCCCACCGGTCCGGGAACGCACGCGCCCGTCCCGTCCGCGGGACGGACGCGGGGTCAGTCCCCGGCCGGTACCGGGTCGTCGTACTCCCCCGGCGGACCGGTGTAGAGGGTCCCGTCGACGTACGGCCAGGCGTTCGGCGCGCAGCCGTGCAGCCCCAGCGTCTGCTGCTGCATCACCGGGGCCGGCGCGCCCCGCGCCGGGCAGAGCTCGTGCCCCGCACCGAGCCGGTGGCCCACCTCGTGGTTGAGCACGTACGCCCGGTAGGTCGCCAGGTCACCGCCGAATCCCGATGCCCCGCGCGCCCAGCGGGCCACGTTGACGACCACCCGGTCGCCGTTGCGGCAGGAGGTGTAGCGGTCGTCGGCGTCCCCGCACAGGTCGGCGCGGGTCGCCGGGGTGGTTAGCAGCACGGTGAAGTCGGCCGGGGTGGACGGGCCGACCCGTTGCAGCCGCCACCGGCCCCCGCCCGTCCAGCCTCGGCGGTCCGCGAGCACCACGGCCACCTCCCGGCCGAACCGTTCCACGTCCACCTCGTCGATGCCGCCCTCGACCGCCACCCGGTAGCGCAGCAGCTCGCCCGCGCGCCCGGCCACCGCGCCCTGCGCGGTGGCGGTCCGCCAGGTGCCCGTACCCCGATCGGGGTAGCGCAGGACGCGGGCGGTGGGGGTGGCCGCCGGGCGGCCCCGGGGCGGGGCGTCGGCCGGCGCGGCCACCGCCGCGCGGGCCGGCGCGGGCGCGCGGCGGACGTCGCCGACCAGGCCGCCGAGATCCAGCCCGCCGCGCCGGGCCGCCCAGGCACCGCCGCCCAGGCCGGCGACCACCAGCAGCACCAGCACCAGTACGCCCGCCCGGGCCCCGCGCCGACCGCGGTGCCGGCCCCGCTCGGTCGCCCCGCTCACCGTCAGGCTTGTCACCCTCGACCTCCGTCCGTTCGGGCAGGAGTACGCGAACGGGGCTCGGACGGATGAGTGATCGGGCCGCCGAATCCGGACCCGGTACCGTTGCCGGCAGACACTCCCGACGATCCGGACATCACCCGGGCGTCTCCCCCTCAGGAAGGACCACCCGTGCCGGACGTTGACGCCCTCATCGCCGCCGCGGTCGCGGCGGTGCGCGGCACCGACGTACGCGACGCGGAGCGGAAGCTGGACCGGCTCGTCGTCGGCACCGGCGCCACGGACGGCACGGCGGCGGTGGACGCCGCCCTTCTCGACCGCCTGGCGGGCGCTCTCGCCCGGCTCTGGTCGCGCGGCTGGCAGCCGGTCGACGTGGCCCGGATGGTGGCCCGTCGTCTCGGCCCGCGAGCCGGCCGGCTGGTCCGCGACGCGCTGGCCGCCGAGCGCCGCACCCCGGCCGGCGACGTCCCGCCGTGGTGGGACGAGCAACTCGACGGGCTGGCCGCCCGGGTGTGGTGGGACGACGACGCCGGCTGGCTGGGCCGCTGGGCCACCCGTGAGGGTGAGGACCGGATCACCGCGCTGCGCGACGCGGTCGAGGTGCTGGCCCTGCTGGACAGCCTGCCGCCGGTCGCGATGCTGCGCCCGCCGCCCGGCGGGGGCGGGTCGGCCGTCGCCCGGCGCGGCGCTGCCGGGCGCACCGGTTCGGTGATGCTCGACCGGGTCCGGGCGCTGCTGGCCAAGGCGGAGTCGACCACCTTCCCGGCCGAGGCGGAGGCGCTGACCGGCAAGGCGCAGGAGCTGATCGCCCGGCACAGCCTGGACCGGGCGCTGGTCGAGGCCACCGCGGAGCGCCCCGACCGGCCCGACGGGATGCGCCTGAGCACCGACGCCCCGTACGCGGGAGCGAAGGCGCTGCTGGTGCAGGAGGTGGCGACGGCGAACCGGTGCGAGTCGGTCTGGAACGACGATCTGGGCTTCGCCACCGTGCTCGGCTTCGCGGGCGACCTGGAGGCGGTCGAACTGCTTTACACGTCGCTGCTGGTGCAGGCCACCGCCGCGATGCTGCGCGGCCGCGCCGAGCGCGGGCGGGGCAGCAGCCGGCGGACCAAGGCGTACGACGAGTCGTTCCTGCACGCGTTCGCCCTGCGCATCGGCGAACGGCTGCGGGCGGCGACGGAGGCGGCCGACCGGCAGGCGGCCGAGGCGACCGGTCCGGAACGGCTGCTCCCCGTGCTGGCCGCCCGCTCCGACGCGGTGCGGGAGCGGATGGAGACGCTCTTCCCCGGCGTCACCCGGGCCCGGCTGACCATCCGGGACGCCGACGGCTGGCACTCCGGCACCTCCGCGGCCGATCGGGCGTCGCTGGGCCCCGGCGCGCCACCCGCCCGGCCGCTGCCCGGCCGGCGCTGACCACTCGGGCAGAATCTTCGCAGCGGCGGTGTCGGATCCACCGGGCCGGCTCCGACCACTTCCCGAGGGCCACGAACGGCGTGGCCACGCGAGGTCAGGAGCACCACGTGAAGTACATGTTGCTGATCTGGAACCGGCCCGGCTTCGTCGAGGGCCTCTCCGAGCAGGAGCGCACCGCGCTCTTCGGCGAGGTCGACGAGATCATGAAGGAGCTGACCGGGACCGGTGAGCTGGTCGGCGGTCAGGCGCTGGCCGACCCGTCGCAGACCCGTACCGTCCAGCTGCGGGGCGAGCGCCCCGAGGTGACCGACGGTCCGTTCATGGAGAGCAAGGAGCAGTTCGCCGGCTACCTGATGGTCGACTGCGACACCCCGGAGCGGGCCGTCGAGATCGCCGCGCGCTGGCCCGACGTCCGGATGGGCTTCGGCGTGCTGGAGGTGCGTCCGGTGATGGACGAGGCCGGGACCGAGATGTGACGCTCCGGGAGGTGGAGGACCTGCTGCGTGCGCTCGCGCCGCAGGTCCTCGGCATCCTGGTCCGCCGGCACGGCGCCTTCTCCGCCTGCGAGGACGCGGTGCAGGAGGCGCTGCTGGCCGCCGCCACCCAGTGGCCGGAGCAGGGCGTGCCGGACAATCCACGGGCGTGGCTGCTCACCGTCGCCGGCCGTCGGCTGACCGACGAGTGGCGCAGCGAGCGGGCCCGCCGGGACCGCGAGGTCGCCGTCGCGCTCCGGGAGCCGGCGTACGCGGCGGTCGCCCCGCCCGCGGACGAGTCGCCGTCCACCGCCGACGACAGCCTCACCCTGTTGTTCCTCTGCTGCCATCCGGCGCTGCCCCGGTCGGCGCAGCTGGCGCTGACCCTGCGCGCGGTGGGCGGGCTGAGCACCGCCCAGATCGCCCAGGCGTTCCTGGTGCCGGAGCCGACCATGGGCCAACGCATCCGTCGGGCCAAGCAGCGGGTCGAGGCGGCCGGCGCGCGGTTCGTCATGCCGTCGCCCGCCGAGCGCGACGAGCGGCTGCGCACCGTGCTGCACGTGCTGTACCTGATCTTCAACGAGGGCTACACCGCCTCCAGCGGCGCGGACCTGCACCGGGTCGAGCTGACCGGGGAGGCGATCCGGCTGACCCGCCAGCTCCGCCGGGCGCTGCCCGACGACGGCGAGGTGGCCGGCCTGCTCGCGCTGATGCTGCTCACCGACGCGCACCGGCCGGCCCGGACCGGGCCGGGCGGGGAACTGGTTCCGCTCGCCGAGCAGGACCGCAGCCGGTGGGACCGGCGCGCCGTCGCCGAGGGGGTGGCCCTGGTGACCGAGGCGCTGACCTGGTCGCCGCCGGGGCCGTACCAGCTCCAGGCGGCGATCGCGGCGGTGCACGCCGAGGCGCCCTCGGCGCAGGAGACCGACTGGCGGCAGATCGTCGCGCTCTACCGGGTGCTGGCGGCGGTGTCGCCGAACCCGATGGTCACCCTCAACCAGGCCGTCGCGGTGGCCATGGTGGACGGTCCGCGCGCCGGGCTCGCCCTGCTCGCCCCGCTCGACGCCGACGAGCGGATCGCCGGCCATCACCGGCTGGCCGCCGTCCGGGCCCACCTGCTGGAGCGGGCCGGGGAGCGGGAGGCGGCGCGGGAGGCGTACCTGCTGGCCGCCCGGCGGACCACCAGCCTGCCGGAGCGGCGCTACCTCGAGGTACGCGCGGCCCGCCTGGCGGGCGACCGATGACTTCCGGCGACGACGGGAGTCCACCCCGCATGGCTACGGTGAGCTGTCAGATATCGATGTCGCTGGACGGGTACGTGGCGGGGCCGGACCAGAGCCGGCAGGACCCGCTGGGCCGGGGCGGGCTGCGCCTGCACGAGTGGTTCTTCGGGCTGGACGCCTGGCGGGAGCGGCACGGGCTGGCCGGCGGGGAGCGCGGCGTCGACGCCGAGGTAATCGACGAGATGACCCGGGACGTCGGGGCGTACGTGATGGGGCGCCGGATGTTCGGCGGCGGCGACGGGCCGTGGGACCTCGACTGGACCGGCTGGTGGGGCGACGACCCGCCGTTCCGGACACCGGTCTTCGTGCTCACCCACCACCCCCGCGAGCCGCTGACCATGCGGGGCGGCACCGAGTTCCGGTTCGTCACCGAGGGGCTGTCCGCCGCGCTGCGCCAGGCGCGGGAGGTGGCCGGCGAGCGGGTGGTCTCGGTGGCGGGCGGCGCGAGCACGGTCAACCAGTGCCTGGCGGCCGGGCTGCTGGACACCCTCCAGCTGCACCTCGTCCCGATCGTGCTGGGGGGCGGCGAACGGCTCTTCGACGGCGTCGGCGACCCCCGGCTGGAGCAGGTGTCGGTGGTGGCCGGCCCGACGGTCACCCACCTGACCTACCGGGTACGACGCTGAGGGGTACGCCGGTCAGACGTGGCAGTCGCGGGTGAGCCGCTCGGGGATTCGGACGAAGCCCGTCGCCATCCACCTCGCCGGGCTGTCCGCCGCGGCGCCGGTGTCGATCTGCTTCGCGGCGTCGGTCACCAGCTCCCTGATCCGCGGGTCCTCCGCGTTGGCGGCCTGCTCCCGCACGTCGTCGGCGAGCGCGGCGAGACTGCCCTTGAGCTGGCCGTTGAGCTGCTCCGGGGTGAGCTGACGGCGGGTGGCCGCCGCCGAGTCGTCGGCGATCTTCCGGCTGCCCTCGATGATCAGTTGATCGACCTTGCGGCAGACGGCGGCGGTGTTGGCGGCGCTCGGGCCGCTCGGCGACGCGCTGGGGCCGGCGGTCGGTGCGAGGGTCGCGGCGGGGGTGGCGCTCGCGGTGGGCGTCGCGGCCTGCGGGTCGGCGGCGTCGTCACCGGCCTGCTGGCAACCGGCGGTGAGGGCCGCGCAGGCCAGGGCGAGCGCGGCGGCGGAGCGTCGGATCATGACTTCCCCGTTCGGGTGTCGACCGTCTCGGGTGGACGGTACGGGCCGGCCGGTGGGTGGGCGGGAACGCCCGACCCCGGCCGCTTCGGTCGGGACGCGGCGGACGCTGTCCTGGCAACGACCCCGGTCGCCCCCGGGACACGCGGGAGCCTTTCCCGCCCCGGGTCGTCCGCGCATTCTGCTCCGGTCTGGACTCCGGTCACCGTCCGCTGTCGGGCTCGACAGTGCCGCCGAGGCTCTCGGCGACGTCGGCCGGGCCGGGCCGGTGTGGCACGCAGCACGCCGGGCCGACGGATCGTCGGCCCGGCGCGCGGAAGCGTACGTCAGCTCTTGAAGGCGTCCTTGATCTTCTCGCCCGCCTGCTTGAGGTTGGACTTGGCCTGGTCGTTGCGACCCTCGGCCTCGAGGCGCTCGTCGTCGGTGGCCCGACCGACGCCTTCCTTGATCTTGCCGGCGGTGTTCTCGGACGCGTTGTCGATCTTGTCGTCGATACCCATGCGATCCTCCACGTAGCAGTTCCTCCGACGCTCCGGATGTACCCCACCCGCTCCGGACGGAAACCCACCGCACCGACGGGGTGATCACCCACGGTGACCCGCGGCGCGAACCACCGTTCCGGGCGCCGCCGACCCCGGGGGCCGGCGGCGCTCGCGGCTCAGGCGACCGGGCGGAACCCGCGCAGCCGGAGGCTGTTGGCCACCACGAAGACCGACGAGAAGGCCATCGCCGCTCCGGCGATCATCGGGTTGAGCAGGCCGGCGGCGGCCAGCGGCAGGGCGGCCAGGTTGTAGGCGAACGCCCAGAAGAGGTTGCCCTTGATGACGGCCAGGGTCCGCCGGGAGAGCCGGATCGCGTCCACCGCGGCGGTGAGGTCCCCGCGCACCAGGGTCAGGTCGGAGGCCTCGATCGCCACGTCCGTGCCGGTGCCCATGGCCAGCCCGAGATCGGCCTGGGCGAGCGCGGCGGCGTCGTTGATCCCGTCGCCGACCATCGCGACGGTCCGCCCCTCGGCCTGGAGCCGGGTGACCACGTCGACCTTGTCGGCCGGCAGCACCTCGGCGATCACCTCGTCGATGCCGACCTCGCCGGCCACCGCTCGGGCCACCGTGTCGTTGTCGCCGGTGAGCAGCACCGGCCTGAGCCCCAGGCCACGCAGCTTCTCGACCGCCGCCCGGCTGGTCGGCTTGACCACGTCGGCGACCGCGAGGACGCCCCGGGCCCGCCCGTCCCAGCCGGCCAGCACGGCCGTCCGACCGGCCGCCTCCGCCTCGCCCGCCGCCCGCACGACCTCCTCGGGTACGGCCAGGCCCCGCTCGCGCAGCAGCCGGAGCCGGCCGACGACCAGCTCGTGGCCGTCGACCGTGCCGGTGACGCCGAGCCCCTCGGCGTTCGCGAAGCCGGTGACCGGCGGCAGCGCGCCCGCCTCGGCGGCGCCCGCCGCGACCGCGCGGGCGATCGGGTGCTCGGAGCCGGCCTCCAGCGCCCCGGCGAGCCGGAGCAGCTCGCCGCGCTCGACCCCCGGGGCGGGGAGCACGTCGACCAGGGTCATCCGGCCGGTGGTGACCGTGCCGGTCTTGTCGAGCACCACGGTGTCCACCTGGCGGGTGGACTCCAGCACCTCCGGCCCCTTGATCAGGATGCCGAGCTGGGCTCCCCGACCGGTGCCGACCAGCAGCGCCGTCGGCGTGGCCAGGCCGAGCGCGCAGGGGCAGGCGATGATCAGCACGGCTACCGCGGCGGTGAACGCCACCGTCGGGCCCGCCCCGGTGCCGAGCCACCAGCCCAGCGTGGCCACGGCCAGGGCGATCACGACCGGGACGAAGACGCCGGAGATCCGGTCGGCCAGCCGCTGCACGGCCGCCTTGCCGGTCTGCGCCTGCTCCACCAGCTTCGCCATCTGCGCGAGCTGGGTGTCCGCGCCGACCCGGGTGGCGGTGACCACCAGCCGGCCGCCCGCGTTCACCGTGGCGCCGACCACGGTGTCGCCCGGGCCGACCTCGACCGGTACCGACTCCCCGGTGAGCATGCTGGCGTCGACGGCGGAGGTGCCCTCGTCCACCACGCCGTCGGTGGCGATCTTCTCGCCGGGGCGGACCACGAACCGGTCCCCCACCGCGAGCTGGTCGACCGGGATCCGGCTCTCCTCGCCGCCGCGCAGCACCGCGACGTCCCGGGCGCCCAGCTCCAGCAGGGCGCGCAGGGCGGCGCCGGCGGTCCGCTTGGAGCGGGCCTCGAAGTACCGGCCGGCGAGGAGGAACACCGTGACGCCGGCCGCCGCCTCCAGGTAGATGTTGCCGGCCCCGTCGGTGCGGGTGATGTCGAGCCGGAACGGGTGGGTCATCCCGGGCATCCCGGCGTCGCCGAGGAAGAGCGCCCAGAGCGACCAGCCGAACGCGGCCAGGGTCCCGAGCGAGACCAGGGTGTCCATGGTGGCCGCGCCGTGCCGCAGGTTGATCCAGGCGGCCCGGTGGAACGGCAGCCCGCCGTAGACCACCACCGGGGCGGTCAGGGTCAGCGACAGCCACTGCCAGTAGGTGAACTGCCAGACCGGCACCATGGCCAGCACGATCACCGGCACGGTCAGCGCGACCGAGACCCACAGCCTGGTGCGCAGGCCGCGCAGCTCGTCGGCCGGCTCGGCCGCCGGCTGGGCCGTTCCGGCCGGGGTGGGCGGGGGCGGCACGACGGCGGTGTAGCCGGTCTTCTCCACCGTGGCGATGAGGTCGTCCGGGCTGACCTCGTCGGCGTACCGGACGGTGGCCTTCTCGGTGGCGTAGTTGACGGTGGCGGTCACGCCCTCCATCCGGTTGAGCTTCTTCTCGATCCGGGCGGCGCAGGACGCGCAGGTCATCCCGCCGATGGAGAGCTCGATCAGGTGGGGTGCGACCGGCAGGGACTTCGCGGTCGAGGTCATCGCGGCGCCTCCGATCAGTTGTGCCCGTGACCGGGGGCGCCGTGGTCGGCGCCGGTGGTCGGGGCGGGAGCGGCCGGGACGGTCGTCGGGGCCGGTGGCACGGCACCGGCCGGCACGGTGAACTCGGCGGTGCGCACCGTGCCGCCGTGCTTGAAGTCGAGGTAGAGCCGGTAGCTGCCGGCCGAGGGCACCTCCGCGGCGAAGGTCACCGCCGGCCCGGCCGGGGTGCGCCCGTCACCGGGTACGCCCTCCGGGTGCACGTGCAGGTACGCCAGGTCGCCCTGCCGCAACGCCACCAGGTGCCCGTACGCCCCGAGGTACGGCTCCAGGTCGGTGACCGGCTTCCCGTCCCGGCTGACGGTCAGGGTCAGCCGGCTGGTGCGCCCCGGCTCCGGGGTGCCGGCGAGGGTGACGGTGTAGCCGTCGACCGTGGTGCTGGTGGCCGGGGCCGGCAGCGGCCGGGGCTGGAGCGGGCCGGGGACGGCCACGTCGACCCCGAGGGTGAGCGGCTCGCCGCCGGACGGCGTGAAGTCGGCGAAGGCGCGCCAGACGCCCGGCCCGCTCAGCGGGGAGTCCACCCGCCAGGTGCCGTCGGCGTCCAGCTCGGGATGAACGTGCCGGAAGCCGGACAGGTCGCGCTGCGCGACGATCAGGTGCATCCGCTTGTCGTGGGCCACCTCGTAGCCGGTCACCGGCGCGCCGTCGGGACCGGTGATCCGGAAGGCGAACTGCCCGGCCGGGGCGTCCACCGGCTGCATCGTGTAGCCGCGGTCGGAGACGAGCAGGCCGCCGGGCAGGTGCACCGCCGCGGCGGTGGCGGCACCGCCGCGGGGGTCGGCGCCGTGCGAGTCGGCGCCGTGGCCGGCACCGGCGGGGTCGTGGCGGGCGTCGGCGACCGGCGTGACGGGGTCGGTCAGGTGGCCGACCCCGTACGCCGCGCCGAACACCGCCGCGAGGCCGAGGGCGAAACCGCTCAGCTTCGTCGCCGTGTTCATCCTGCTACCTCGGTTTCCTCGGGTGGTCCCCGTCACGCCTCGACGAGGTCGTATCCGGCCTCGTCGACGGCGGCGCGGACGGAGTTGGTGTCCAGCGGGCTCTCGCTGGTGACGGTGACCCGGCCGGAGGCCAGGTCCACCTGGACGTCCCGGACGCCCTCGATCGCGCTCACCTCGGTGCTGACCGAGTTCACGCAGTGCCCGCAGGTCATGCCCTGTACCTGGTACGTGGTGGTGACCATGGCCGCTCTCCTCTCGCCTCCATGCTATACCCCCCAGGGGTAGCTCTCCGGAGGACCGTAGCATACCCCCCAGGGGTACGCTATCCTGGTCGGCATGACCACACCGAGCACCCCGACCCGGGGCTACACCGCCAGCAAGGACCAGCTGCTCGCGCGGCTGCGCCGTGTCGAGGGCCAGGTCCGCGGCGTGGAGAAGATGGTCGACGACGACCGCTACTGCATCGACGTACTGACCCAGATCTCAGCGATCCAGGCCGCGCTGGACAAGGTGGCCCTCGGCCTGCTCGACGGCCACGCCCGGCACTGCATGCACGAAGGGGCCGCCGAGGGCCGCGCCGACGAGATGGCCGCCGAGATGATGGCTGCCGTCGGTCGCCTGATGAAGCGCGGCTGACCGGTCCACGACCGGTGCCGGCGCGCCGGGACGGGTCGCGGCGCGGGCGCGCCGACCGACCGTGACGCCCGGAGCGGCGAAGGCTCCGGGCGCCCCGGCGGTGACGGTCAGAGCCGGGCGAGCATCTTCCGCATGGTGTCGATCTCACCCTGCTGGGACGTGACGATCTGCTGCGCCATCGCCTTGGCATCGGCATCGGCGCCCCGGGCGAGCTCCTCCTTCGCCATGGTGATCGCGCCCTCGTGATGGGCGATCATCATGGTCAGGAACTGCCGGTCGAACTCCTGACCGGAGGCGTCGGCCAGCTTCCTCATGTCGGCGTCGGACATCATGCCGGGCATGCCGTGGTCCTCGTGCCCGCCGTGCGGGCTGCCGGACGGGACGGGCCGGCCCCACGCGGCGAGCCAGCCGGTCATGGTGGCGATCTCCGGCGCCTGGGCGGCCTTGATCTGCGCGGCGAGGCGCTTGACCTCGGGTTCCCGCGCCCGGCTGTCGGCCAGCTCCGACATCCGCACCGCCTGCTCGTGGTGCGGGATCATCATCTGGGCGAACATCACGTCGGCGTCGCCGAAGGCGGCGGACCCGCTCGCCGACGGGCCGGCGGTGGCGCCCGCGCCCGGCATGTCGTGGCCGGCCGAGTGGTTCCCGCCGCCGCAGGCGGCCAGGGCGGCAGCGACGCCGAGGGTCACGCCGGCCAGGGCGGCACGGCGCGCGATGGTACGAGTGGACACGATCGAAACCTTTCGGTGTGGGTACGTACGCGACGGACTCCGGACGCGGCGTGGCCGCGTCAGGTCGTCCTATCTGCGCAGCACCGACACCGTGGCGAGGCGGAGACCGACCGGGTCCGGAGGCGGGGCGCGGGGCCCGCGCGAGGGCCGGCGTGGCCGGCGGGTCGCTCCGGCGGCGCGGGCGCGGCGGAGCAGCAGGGCCGCCAGCAGCAGCGTCACCGTGACGGCACCGAGCACCGCCAGGCAGACGCTCCAGCCGCTCGGGGCGCCCGAGGGTGGGTCGGCCGGCAGCGCCAGCGTGCCACCCGCGCTCGCCTCGGCAGCCGTCCGCCGGCAGTCGGCCCCGGCGCAGTCCTGACCGGCCGCTAGGTCGGCGACGTGCTCGGGACCCGGCACCAGCGTGACCGCGGCACTCCCGGCACCCTGCACCGGCGCGACGGTGACGTGGCCGGCGCCCGACACCGGCGCGACGGCGGCGTGGGCGGCGCCCGACACCGGCGCGACCGCGGCATGGGCGGCCGGGACCCCGTCAGCCGGGGCGGCAGGCGCGGCCGGTTCGGGGCGGGTGGCGGTCGGCGACGAGCCGACGGCGTGGCCGTCGGAGTGGGACGCGGTGGAGTGCGTGCCGTGGCCGATGGTGTGCATGGCGGCCAGGCCGAGCAGGGTGCAGGCGAGCAGCAGTAGCCGGGCCCACCACCCGGACGGCCACGCCGTCGCCGCACGCACCCGATCACGCTAACCGACCGCTGCCCGGATCAGAGGCGTACCCGGCGCAGGAGCTGGGCGTTGAGGGCCACCACGATCGTCGAGGCGGACATCAGCGCCGCCGCGAGCGCCGGGCTGAGCGCCACGCCCGCCCCGGCCAGCACGCCGGCCGCCACCGGCAGCGCCACCACGTTGTAGCCGGCCGCCCAGGCCAGGTTCTGCCGCATCTTCCGGTACGCCGCCCGGCTCAGCCGGACCACCCCGGCGACGCCGCGCGGGTCGGACGAGGCGAGCACCACCCCGGCCGACTCGATCGCCACGTCGGTGCCCGCCCCGATGGCGATCCCCACGTCGGCCCGGGCCAGCGCCGGCGCGTCGTTGACCCCGTCGCCGACCATCGCCACCCGCCGCCCCCGGCGTTGCAGCTCGATCACCTTCTGGTCCTTGTCGGCGGGCAGCACCTCGGCGAAGACCTCGTCGACGCCGGGCCGGAAGCCGAGGTCTTCGGCGACCGCCTCGGCCACCTCCCGGGCGTCTCCGGTGATCATGGCGATGCTGGGGACCCCCTCGGCGCGCAGCTGGGCGATCGCCTCCCGCGCCTCGGGGCGTACCTCGTCGGCGAGGGCGAGCAGGCCCAGGACGGTGTCGGGCAGGCGGACCAGGTGCAGCACCGCCGCGCCGCGCTCCGCCCAGCGCCGGGCCGCCGGCTCCAGCTCCCCGGGCAGCTCCAGCCCCTGTTCCCGCAGGAGCGCGGGGCCACCGACCGCGTACGGCGTGCCGTCGATGTCGGCCCGGACACCGCGCCCCGGCAGCGCACGGAAGCCGGCGGCCGCCGCCGGGCCCCCGCGCTCGGCGGCGGCCGCGACGATCGCCCGGGCCAGCGGGTGCTCGCTGTCCACCTCGACCCCGGCGGCGAGCCGCAGCACCTCGTCCTCGCCGGTTCCCGGGGCGGCGGCCACCCCGACCACCGCGTGCTCACCCTTGGTGAGGGTGCCGGTCTTGTCGAAGAGCACCACGTCCACGGTGCGCATCCGCTCCAGCGCGAGCCGGTCGCGGACCAGCACCCCGGAGCGGGCGGCCAGCGCGGTGGAGAGCGCGATCACCAGCGGGATGGCCAGGCCGAGCGCGTGCGGGCAGGCGATCACCAGGACCGTCACGGTCCGGACCACCGCCTCGTCCCGCTCGCCCAGCGCGGTCCACGCCAGGACGGTCAGCACGGCGGTGCCGGTGGCGAGATAGAAGAGCCAGGCGGCGAAGCGGTCCGCCAGCACCTGCGCCCGCCCGCCGGACTGCTGCGCCTGCGCCACCAGGCGCTGGATGCCGGCCAGCGTGGTCTGGTCGCCGACCGCGTCGACGCGTACCCGGATCGCCGAGTCGGTGGCGACGGTGCCGGCCACCACCCGGTCGCCGACCGCCCGCGACACCGGGCGGGACTCGCCGGTGACCATCGACTCGTCCAGCTCGGCGGCGCCGTCCACGATCCGCCCGTCGGCCGGCACCCGGCCGCCGGGGCGGACCAGCACCACGTCCTCGACGCCCAGCTCGGCCACCGGCACCCGCTCGACGCCACCGTCCGGGCCGACCCGCTCGGCGTCGTCGGGCAGCAGCGCGGCCAACGCGGCGAGCGCGCCCCGCGCCTGGCCGATCGCCTTCATCTCCTGCCAGTGCCCGAGCAGCATGACGGTGACCAGGGCGGCCAGCTCCCACCAGAAGTCCAGCGCGAACGCGCCCAGGCTGGTGGCGAGCGAGGCGGCGTACGCGACGGTGATCGCCATCCCGACCAGCAGCATCATGCCCGGGGCCCGGTCGCGCACCTCGCGGACGGCCCCGACCAGGAACGGCCGGCCGCCCCAGAAGAAGACCACCGAGCCGAGCACCGGCCCGACCAGGGACCGGCCGGGGAACTCCAGCGAGTAACCGAACCAGTCCATCACCATGTGGCTGGTGACGACGACAGGCAGGGTCAGCGCCAGGCACAGCCAGAACCGGCGGCGGAACATCTCCGGGTCATGGCCGGCGTGCTTGTCGTGGCCCCGATGCCGGCCCGGCGCCGGGTGCCGGGCAGCTCCGGCGTGCTGGTCCATGCCCCCAAGATGCCCGGGGTGCGCGCCGCCGGTGGTGCGAACCGGGCGGACTAACAGCGAACCTGGCTACGATTCTCCGGCCATGACACTCCGCCCGCCGCCGCCGCGGCCCCGCGTACCGCGCCGGGGTCCGTTGCCGTGGCGAACCACCCGGGCGGCCCGCCGACCACGCCGCCCGCTCACCCTGCGTGAACACGCTGGCACCCGGGGGCGAGACCCCGGTACGCGTCCCGGTGCACACCGCCCGCCGGTGAACCGACCGGCCGGCTGACACGTACTCCGCCCTGGATCGTTGGGAGACTCGCAATGGGCGCCGACCACACCCGTCCCGCTCCGTCCGCCCCGCCCGGGGTGCGGCGGATCCTCGTCGCGACGGTGGTCCCGCTGTTCGTCGTCACGGTGATCGCCGCGCTGGCGCTCTGGCCGCGCGACTCCCGGCAGACCGACGGCGGGGCCGAGCCGCCGCGCCACCACGGGACGGTGACCCGGGTGCTGACCGAACCCTGCCCGCCGGCACCCGAGGTTCCCGACGGGTCGCCCGGCGCGGCCGAGGGTCCGTGCGGGACGGTCACGGTCAAGGTCGAGCAGGGCCCGGACAGCGGGCAGCTGGTGCAGACCCAGGTGCCGTCCGGCCCGGGCGCACCGACCGTGGCGGTGGGCGACGAGGTGGTGCTGGTCCAGCTCTCCGACCCGGCCGACCCCACCGCCAGCAGCTACCAAATCGCCGAGCACCAGCGGGGCAAGCCGCTGATCTGGCTGGTCGCGCTCTTCGCGGCGGCGATCGTGGCGTTCGGCCGACTGCGCGGGCTGGCCGCGCTGGCCGGGCTGGGCGCCAGCTTCGCCATCCTGCTCACCTTCGTCGTACCCGGCATCGCCACGGGCGGCTCGCCGCTGCTGATCGCCATCACCGGCTCGGCGCTGATCATGTTCGTGGTGCTGTACCTGACCCACGGGATCACCGCACAGACCTCGGTGGCGGTCCTCGGCACGCTCGGCAGCCTGGTGCTGACCGGGCTGCTCGGCAGCCTGGCCACCGCCGCCGCCCACCTGACCGGGTTCGGCAGCGAGGAGGCCACCACGCTGTCGCTGTACCAGCGCGACGTCGACCTGCACGGGCTGCTCCTGGCCGGCATCATCATCGGCTCGCTCGGCGTGCTCGACGACGTCACCGTCACGCAGGCCGCCACGGTCACCGAGCTGTCGCACGCCAACCCCGGCCTGTCCCGCACCCAGCTCTACCGGGCCGCCACCCGGGTCGGCCGGGCGCACATCGCCTCCACGGTCAACACCATCGTGCTCGCGTACGCGGGCGCGTCGCTGCCGCTGCTGCTCCTGCTCACCGCCGACAGCCGGCCGGTGAGCCAGATCCTCACCAGCGAGTTCCTGGCCCAGGAGATCGTCCGCAGCGCGGTGGCGACGCTCGGCCTGATCGCCGCCGTACCGCTGACCACCGCGCTGGCCGCGCTGGTCGCCACCGCCGGGCGCGGCCCGGCACCCGATCCGGTGCCGGGCGACGGCCCGGCGCCGACGCCCCGCCCCTCCGCCGACCGGGACGCGGCGCTCGAGGCGCTGAGCGCCACGCGCCCCGGCGGACCGTCCACCCCGGCCCCCGCACGGTGGCCCGACCCGGAAAGGAGCACGGACACCGCATGGTGAAACTCCGCTGCGTGACCGACGCCGACGCGGAACCTGACGAACGCGTCACTCGTCACGTACCGCCACGACGAAATAACGCTTTTAGTCGGGTTCTGGACGTAGATCCCCGGTACGACTCTCAGGTAACCTCGCTGCCGGTCACCGCCGAAGGCGCGCAGCGGCGCCTGCGGTGCCGCCGCCCAATCGCCGTGAGGCGAGCCGGGGAACCAGGTACATGGGGTGAATCCGCGCGAGCGGTAGGGGCCACTTCCGTCCCGAACCCGTCAGCTAACCCGGTCGGCGGTCGACGGAAGGGAACACTGTGACGGCACCCCTGCGCCGCTGGTTGACTCCGGTGGTGGCCGTGTTCGCCGCCCTGGCCATCCTCGCCGGGCCCACAGCGGCGACCGCCGCGCCCTCGACCCCCACCCCCTCCGGCCACGGGGAGGACGAGGAACCCAAGCTGCTCACCGACGTCATCGAGCTGCGCAACCGCGAGTACTCGAAGGCGAAGACCCAGCTGGAGAAGTCCAAGAAGCGCCAGCAGCAGCTCGGGCTGGAGGTGAAGCGCGCACAGGACGAGTTGGAGGCGTTGCGGCCGCAGGTCTCGCAGATCGCGGCGCAGTCGTACCGGACCGGCCGGATCGGCGCGGTGGCGGCGCTGCTGGAGAGCAGCGGGCCGGACTCGTTCGTCCAGCGCGCCTCCGTGCTGGACGAGCTGAACATGGTCAACGGGCAGAAGCTGGCCCGGGTCACCGCCGCCAAGAACCGCGCGGAGCAGGCCAAGCTGGCCCTCGACGCCGAGGTGCGCGAGCAGCAGAAGCTCACCAACGACATGGCCCGGGAGAGCCGGGAGGCGGAGAAGGCCCTGGCGCTGGTCGGCGGCCGGGGCTTCACCGGCGGCCTGGTCGATGCGAAGTCGCCGGTCGCCCGGATCGCACCTGGTCGGACGGCGGACGGCGGCTGGCGCCCCGAGTCGCGCACCGAGGACGACCCGACCACCTCCGGCACCATCACCCCCCGCACCCTGCACGCGTACAAGGAGGTCCGGCGGGCCGGCTTCAAGCGGTTCGTCGGCTGCTACCGGCCGGGCGGGCCGTGGGAGCACCCGAAGGGCAAGGCCTGCGACTGGTCGTTGCAGAACAGCGGTTTCTCGTCCTGGCACAACAACGACACCCGGATGTACGGCAACAACCTCGCCGCGTTCCTGATCCGCAACGCCGACCGGCTTGGCATCTACTACGTGATTTGGAACCGGCAGATCTGGTTCCCGGCGACGGGGTGGAAGTCGTACAGCGGACCGTCGGACCACACCGACCACGTGCACATGTCGATGCTGTAGCGCACGACCCGTACCGAACGAGGGCCGTCCCGATGGGGGCGGCCCTCGTCGCGTCGGGGGTGTCAGCCGGTGACGGCGCTCGCCTGGCCGGCTTGGGCCGGCACGGCGGCGGACCCGTCGGCGGGCACCGCGGCCACCGTGCGCACCTCGCCGGCGGCGAGCCGGTACGACATGCCGACCACCGCGCAGCGCCCGGCGGCGACCGCGTCGGCCAGGACGGCGGATTTGCCGAGCAGCGTTTCCACGGTGTGCCCGATGTGGATGTCGACGATCCCGTCGACGTCGTCGATGCCCTGCTCGGCCGCCCGCCGGAGGCTGGGCACCACCGCGTCCACCACCGCCCCCAGGTGCCCGGCGGGGGCCGCGCCCGTCCGTACCGCGTCCCGGGCGGCCTGCACGGCACCGCAGGAGTCGTGACCGAGCACCACCACGAGCGGGGTACCCAGGACGCTCACCGCGTACTCGACGCTGCCCAGCACCTCGGGCCCGGCGGTGTGCCCGGCGGTCCGGACCACGAAGAGGTCACCCAGGCCCCGGTCGAAGATGATCTCGGCGGCGAGGCGGGAGTCGGAGCAGCCGACGATCACCGCGAACGGGTGCTGACCGTCGGCGACGGCCGCCCGGTGCCGGGAGTCCTGGTTGGGGTGGCGCGGCGCGCCGGTCACGAAGCGCCGGTTGCCGGCGTGCAGCTCGGCGAGTGCCTGCGTCGGATCGGTCAGGGTCATTGACTCACCTCGGTCCCTCGCGAGATCGACCTGATCAGAGCCGGCCGGCGACGGAGGCGGCCTCGCCGCCCACCGTCACACGCAGTGAAAGATACGTCAAGGTATACGTGATATGGATTTCATACATTGCGGCGACGCCGGCACCGTGTCTCGCCGCCATGCCCACCGGCCGGGCTCCGGTTGCACGCAGGCCAGGGCGGAAACGTCGGCCGGCTGGCCCTACCATGACGGGATGGCGACGACTGCGCGGAACGGGAGCACCCGGAACTGGACGTTCCTCACCAACCACGCACACGTGCTGCTCGCCATCGCCCGCAACCCCACCGCCCGGCTCCGCGACGTCGCCGACGAGGTGGGAGTGACCGAACGTGCCGCGCAGGCCATCGTCGCCGACCTGGAGGTCGGCGGCTACCTGCGCCGCACCCGGGTGGGCCGGCGCAACGAGTACACGGTCAACCCGCGCGGCCACTTCCGGCACCCGGCCGAGGCCGATCGCCAGGTGGGCGACCTGCTCGCCCTCTTCACCAGCTCGCCGGCCGAGTCCACCTCCTGAGCGCCGCCGCGCCGCGCGGACCGACCCTCCGCCGGTCCGCGCCGGGCGCGAGAGGGCCGGGTCGCCCGTCGCCCCGCTACGGGCGCGGCGGCGGTAATCTCAGCGCGTGCGCGAGAGCTTCCGACCGGCCGGGACCGAGACGCCCGGGCGTCCATCCCGGACCGTCCTCGGTGGAGTGCTGGCGGCCCTGCTCGCCTCGCTCGTGCTGCCGCCGGCACCGGCCGAGGCGGCGCCGAGCTGCCCCGGCCCCGCCGGTGGGGCCGCCCCCGCCGAGACGCCGTGGGCGCTGCGCCGGCTCGACCCCGCGTCGGCCTGGCGGATCACCCGCGGCGAGCGGGTCACCGTGGCGGTGATCGACTCCGGCGTCTCCCCCACCCACCCGCTGCTCAAGGGGCAGGTGCGCGAGGGCCAGGACTTCAACGGCCTCGCCCGGATGCAGGGGCGGTGCGATCAGGCCGGCCACGGCACCATCGTCGCCGGGATCATCGCCGGGCGGGACGACACCGGCGCCCCGTACAGCGGGATCGCCCCCGCCGCCCGGATCCTGCCGGTCCGGGTGCTGCCCGACACCCAGCGCACCAGCGACCCCGGCCTGCCCGTGCAGATCGCCGCCGCGATCCGCTGGTCGGTCAACCAGGGCGCCGAGGTGATCAACCTGTCGCTGGTCACGGTCGACCACCCCGAACTCGCCCGCGCCGTCGACTATGCGCTCGGCAAGGGCGTGGTGGTGGTGGCCGCCGCCGGCAACCGGCAGCAGGAGCAGCAGGACCTGCCGGCGTACCCGGCCGCGTACCCGGGCGTGATCGCGGTGGCCGGGGTCGACCGGGAGGGCGGTCACGTCGGCAGCTCGGTCAGCGGCAACTACGTGGACATCGCCGCGCCCGGGCTGGACATCGTCGGACCGGCCCCGGGCGGCCCGGGCTACCTCGCCGAGCCGCAGGGCGGCACCAGCTTCGCCGCCGCGTACGTCTCCGGTGCGGCGGCGCTGCTCCGCTCGGCCCAGCCCGAGCTCACCCCGGAACAGGTCGCCTACCGGCTCACCCGCACCGCCGACAGCCCGCCCGAGGGGCACAACCCCGAGCTGGGGTACGGGGTGGTGAACCCGTACCGGGCGCTGACCAGCCTGCTCGGCACCCCGCGCAGCGCCGCGCCGGCCGGGGCGCTGCCACCACCCGACGCGGCGGACGACCCGCTGGGCCGGCAGCGCACCGTGGCGCTCTGGGCCGCCGGGGCCGCAGCGGTGCTCGCCGCGGCGCTGCTGGCGGCCCGGCCGATCATCGCCCTCGGCCGACAGCGGCGGTGGCGGCCCGGCCGCCGCACCGAGCCGGCCGACGCCTGACCGACCGGCGATTTCCGCCCGGACCGCCGACGGTCGACAGCCGTTTCCGACCGCCGACGGCCGACGGCCGACGGCGCGAACGGCGGAGCGCCGCCCACGTGGTCGTGGACGGCGCTCCGTGCCGCAGCTCAGCGCAGGATGCCGGGTGCGGCGTCGCCGTCCGCGCCCCAGACGTCCTCGTCCTCCTCCAGCCAGGTGTTGCGGGGAGCTTCCTCCTCGCCGTAGCCGGCGCCGTGTCCCCCGCCCATCCCGGCCAGGCCGCCGCCCTTCACGCCGGCGCCGCCCCGGACACCACCGGCCGCGGCCTTGCCGGTCCCGGCGCCACCGCGACCGGCCGCACCGCCCATGCCGCCGGCCATACCGCCCATGCCGCCCACGCCGCCGCCGAGTCGGCCGGCGCCGCGGCCCGCGCCGCCCCGGCCGGCGCCCGCGCCGGCCGCGCCGCCCATCATCCCGGGCATGCCGGTGCTGACCGGCTTGCCGAGGGCACCACCGCCGGGGATCATGCCGCCGACACCGCCAAGACCGGGGCCGCCACCGGCACCACCGCCGGAACCGAGACCGGTGGTGGCGGGCAGGCCACCGCCGCCGAGGCCCGAGCTGGGCAGGGTGCCGACGCCGCCGCCGGCCCCGGCCAGCCCGCTGCCGTACTCGTCGCCGAGGCTGCCGGTGCCGCCGCCGGGGTAGCCGCCGGTGCCGGAGGAGAGGTCCGGGTGGGTGCCGGTACCGATGCCCGGGCCTACCGAACCGGTGCCCGGGCCTCCCGAACCGATGCCGGGGGGCGAGCCGACGCCGCCCATCGAGGGGCTGTCGCCGAGGCCGCCGGTGGAGGGTGCGCCACCGATGTCCGGCACGCCACCGCCGCCACCACCGCCGCCACCACCGCCGAGCTCCGGCTTCGTGAAGTCGGTGCTCACCGCCGGCGTGGTGCTGCTGGTCGGCGCGTCCAGGTTCGAGTCGATCGCCAGGTATTGGCCGCTGACCTGACCGTAGACCCGGTTGGCGTCGTCGGTCTTGTCGTTGAACCAGTCGACCATCGAGCTGATCGGGTCCGCCAGGCCGAGGAAGTCCGGCTTGACCTTCATCTCGAAGAACCCGGCGCTGATCGTGATCCGCGCGTTGCGGGCCTCCAGCACGTCGTTCACGCAGCTCGCCGGGACCGGGAACTCGGCCTGCGCAGCGCTGAGCTTGTCGGCGGCGTCCTTCAGCGAGTTCACGATGCCGCCCCGGCTCTCGGCGTCGGCGACCACCTCGCCGGTGCTCTTCGCGATCCCCTCGATGTGCGTCTTGAACGCCTCGTACGCCGGACCCTTCCACGTCTCGCCGAGGTCCTTGACGTTGGTCTCGAGGTTCTGCTTGACCGTGGTGAGGTTCTTCAGCAGCTGCTCCCAGCCGAAGGCGGCACTGGTGACGTCACCGGGCCTGCCGTCGATGACGATCTGCTGGCACATCTCTTCCCAACTCGGCATCTGCCGCCTCCCCCGACTCAGTTCTTCCCGGCGCGGCTGGACGCGCTGTTGAAGGCGTTCTCCATCTGGTTGGCGTTCATCCGGTTGCGCTCTTCAGCCGTGTCGTAGTTCTCCTTGACCTTTCGGAGCGCGTTGGCGGACTTCCAGAGCTCGCGGGCGAGTTCGCGCAACCGGGTCTGGGTGCTGTCGTACAGACCGGCGTGCTTGGCGGCGAGGGCGTTGGCCCGCTCGAAGCTGCCGAGCGGGCTCTTGTCACCGCCGCCGCCCACCGCCGCCGCCCCACCGGCGGCGTTGCGCATCCACTTGCGGATGTCTTCTTCCATCTTGTACGACTGCTGGTTGAGGAAATCGGCGTGGTCGTCCAGCCACTTGATCGCCTTGTCGAGGCTGGTGGCGTCCCACTCGGTCTCGGCGCCCGCCCCGCCTGGGGCGGGGGTGAGGCCGGTCGGCCGGTGCGCCTTGTTGACGTTGTCCATCGAGACGCCGTCGTAGTAGACGAACGGCGTGATGGTCGGTGCCACCGGGACGTTGGGCGTGTCGATCTCGACCCTGTCCGACTGCTGCGTCCTGTCGTCCGTCATCGGTTCCTCCCCGTCGCCGACAGACTTCCTGGCTTACTGGTGGTGGGCGCCGGAGCCCGGCGGGGCCGGCGGCGGTGGGGGCGTCGCCCCCGGTTGCGGCCAGGGCGCTTGGGGTGCCGCACCGGGCGGACCGTAGGCCCCCGGCGGCGGCACCTGACCCGGCACACCCTGCGGCACCGCGGGCGGATACGGGCCGGGCACACCCTGCGGCACCGCAGGCGGATACGGGCCGGGCACACCCTGCGGCGCTGCGGGCGGATACGGGCCCCGGGCGCCCGGGACGGTGCCCGGCGCCCCGGCGGGACCGGCGGAGCTCGGGTGACCGGGCGGCGGCGGGTAGCCGGGACCGGCGGTGGGGGTGGCCGGGCGGCGGCGGGACCGGCGTACCAGCACGATCACCAGGATCGCCACCGCGATCGGCACCAGCAGGCAGAGTGCACCTTGGATCAGCGCACCGGCGCCGTTCTTCACCCCGAACGCGACGGCCGGGCCGTCGTCCTTCGTCCGCGCCGGCAGGGGCTGCGCCTGCTGCTCCCCGTCACCGCCGGCGGGGGCCCCGGCCAGCAGCGGGTTGCTCGACACGGCCGGCACGGAGCGGGTCAGCGCCGCCACCGGGTCCACCGCCCCGAACCCGTACTCGTGGTCACGGCCCTTGGTGCCCTGGTCCTGCGCGGTGCGGATCAGCCGGTTCACCACGTTGGGCGCGTCCAGGTCCGGGTACTTCGCCCGGACCAGCGCCGCCACGCCGGACACGATCGCCCCCGACTCGCTGGTGCCGCTGCTGACGCCGTAGCCGTTGTCGGACACCGAGGTGGGCAGCGGTGTGATGATCTCCTCCATCGGCGCGGCCAGCACCGCCTCCGGGCCCCGTACGCTGCCGCCGGAGAAGGAGCCGTCCCTGCCCAGGCCGGTCACCCCGATCACCCCGGGAATGTTCGCCGGCGAGCCGATCTTGAAGTAGCCCTGCTTGGTGTTGCCGGCGGAGGCGACCACCACGACGTTCTTGTCCAGGGCGTAGCGGACGGCGGCCACGTCGTCCGGCGTCGCGCCAGTCTTGACGGCCAGCGAGATGTTGACCACGTCGGCACCGTTGTCGGCAGCCCAGCGGATGCCCTCCGCCAGTTCACCGACGTCGAGCCGGTCACCGACGGAGATGGGCAGGATCTTGGCCTCCGGGGCGATGCCCAACTGCCGCATCGGGCCGCCGCCCCGTCCGGCGATGACGCCCGCTATTGCCGTGCCGTGCGCGATCTTGTCGTCGGTGCCCCAGCCCTTCGCGGAGCCGTCTGCACCGGTGGCGTAGCCGGGGAGCACCTGGCCACGCAGGTCGGGGACCTCGGGCTCGACCCCCGTGTCGAGGACGGCGACGACCACCCCACGGCCCTTGGAGATCTTGTGAGCCTGGGGAATCTTCAGCGCGTCGATGTACCACTGGAGGCCACGTACCGTGTCGGCGGCACGGGCCGGCGCCGGCGTCACCAGCGGCGCCGTACCGGCGGCGACCACCAGGGCCAGCGTGGCCACGGTGGACCTCAGCACCGGCCGGGAACTTTTCCGCGTACGCATGACACTCCCAGGACCTCGACGGCTCGCAACGCAGTGCGGCTCCGGTCCGGTCTAACCGGACCGGAGCCGCGACGGCTGATTATCTCAGCTCCACACCTTGGCGTTGCTCATCTCGGTGGAGACGTAGTTCTCGCGCGCCACGCCGACCGCACCGCCGATCTCGTTCAGGATGCGGTTGATGTCGCGGACCGCGGTGTCCCACTGCGCCTGGTGCTGCTCGTAGGCGGCCCGGTCCTCGCCGTCCCACTGGAGCTTCGACAGCATCGACCGGAGCGTGTCCAGCTTCTCGTCGATGGTCCGCGAGATGGACTGCATCTGCTGGTTGGCGCTCTCGAGGACTGCGTAGTCGACCTTGATGCTCATGGTTTCCTCCCCTGCTCTTCTCGGCGGATCACGGGTTGAGAGCAGAGTGGAACTTGTCCAGCATCTGCTGCTGCTCTTCGTCGTTGACCTGGTGCGTCGTACCCGACTTGTCGAGCAGGTCGGCGATGCTGTCCATCGCCGTCAGCAGCTTGACCGTGTCCTCGTTCCAGCGCGTCATCAGCGACTGGAAGCCGGTGGACGCCTGTCCCTTCCAGGCGATGGCCAGGTCGTCGACCACGTTCCACAGCTTCTTCAGCTCGCCGTCGACCTCGCTGCGCGTGGACCGCACGTCACTCGCGGCGGTATGCAGAGTCGCTGCTTCGACCTCGAACGCCATGCTTCACACCCTTCCGTCATGTTGTGGCGGCGGTAACTGCCGCGCCCTCCCCCGCGGCAAGGCCAACACCCCACCGACGGACACTCCGTAAGAGACGGTAGCTCACCGTGTCCAGCGCGCGCAGCCCTGCCCGGGCGGGGAACGGCGCACGCCTGAGCTCATTGTGGACGGACCCGTCGCCCGGCGTCGACCCCTTACCCTCCATCGACCTGCTTCGGTGCGGTGCGAGTGACCGGATCGAGGCTGGTCACCGCGTCACACCGGCTCGACCCACGCGGTCTGGATCAGTTGCTGACCGTCGCGGCGCCGGACCAGGGTGCCCCGGCCGGGCGGCTGCGGACTGGGACGCAGCGTGCCGAAGACGGCCCCCTCCTCGCGGTTGCCGGACATCAGCAGGCCGGGCGAGTCCAGCTCGCGCAGGCGCTGCAGGACCGGCTCGTAGAGGGCGCGGGCGATGCCGCCGACCCGGCGGGTGACGATCAGGTGCAGGCCGATGTCGCGGGCCTGCGGCAACAACTCGTGCAGCGCGCTGAGCGGGTTGCTCCCGCCCGAGGCGACCAGGTCGTAGTCGTCGACCAGGATGTAGAGGTCCGGTCCCTTCCACCAGCTCCGGTCGCGCAGCTGCGCGGTGGTCACGTCCGGCCCGGGCAACCGGTTCTGCAGGGCGCTGCGGATCGACCCGAGGCCCTGGCTGAACACCTGGTTCGACGGCGCGTAGTCGAGCAGGTGGTCGCCCTCGACGGCGCCGAGCAGGCCCCGCCGGTAGTCGGCGATCACGATCCGCGCCTGGGCCGGGGTGTACCGCTCGGTGATGCCCCGGGCGATCAACCGCAGCACGTTGGTCTTGCCGCACTCCGCGTCGCCGAAGACCGTCAGGTGCGGCTCGTTCGCCAGGTCGAGGTGGACCGGCGCGAGCGCCGCCTCGTTGACGCCGATCGGCAGGCCCGGCGCGGAGCGGTCCGCCACCCGGAGCAGCTCGTCGAAGGGCAGCTTGCGGGGCAGCAGCCGCACCTTGGGCGCCGGCGAGCCCGGCCAGGCGTCGGCGACGTGCCGGGCCAGCTTCGCCGACGCCTCGGACAGGTCGTCGATGTCGCGCCGGTTGTCGATCCGCGAGACCGCGGTGAGGAAGTGCAGCTTGTCCCGGGTCAGACCGCGACCCGGCGCGCCGGTCGGCACGTTCGCCGCGGCCCGCCGGTCGATCTCCGACTCGTTGGCGTCGCCCAGGCGCAGCTCCAGCTTGGTGCCGAGCAGGTCCCGCATGTTGATCCGGACCTCCGCCCAGCGCACCGCGGTCAGCACCACGTGCACCCCGAAGCCGAGGCCGCGGTTGGCCAGGGTGGTGATGGTCTGCTCCAGCTCCTCGTACTCCTGGCGCAGCGTGTTCCAGCCGTCCACCACCAGGAAGACGTCGCCGAACGGGTCGTCGGCGAACTCGCCGGCCGCCCGGCGCCGCCGGTAGCTGGCCACCGAGTCGATGCCGTGCTGGGCGAAGCGGGTCTCCCGGTCGTCCAGGACCGCCACCACCTCGGCCACCGTGCGGCGTACCGCCTCGGTGTCCCGGCGGCCGGCCACCCCGGCCACGTGCGGCAGCCCGTCCAGGCTGCGCAGCGCGCCGCCGCCGAAGTCGAGGCAGAAGAACTGCGCCTCGCGCGGGGTGTGGGTGAGCGCCAGCGAGGCGATCATCGAGCGGAGCAGGGTGCTCTTGCCGCTGAGCGAGGCGCCCACGATGACCACGTTGCCGCCCGCACCGGCCAGCTCCACCATCATCGGATCGCGGCGCTGCTCGTACGGGCGGTCGACCACGCCGACCGGGACGGTGAGCTGCCCCCGGCCCGGCCAGGTCGCGGTGCAGAGCCCGAAGGTCGAGTGGACGGCCAGCGGCGGCAGCAGCTCGGAGAGGCTCGGCGGGTCGGCCAGCGGGGGCAGCCACACCTGGTGGGCCGGGGTGCCCCGGCCCTTGAGCCGCTCGATGAGCACGTCCAGCATCGCCACGGCCTTGCCGTCGGCCGGCTTCTCCTCGGCCGGGGCCACCTCGACCGGCGCCTGCGGGACCTGCACCGGCACGAAGTTCACCCCGTACGGCACGATCCGGCGTTGCACCAGAGCCCGCGACGATCGCTGGCCCTCCCCGGGCGCCCGGTACGGCCCGGAGACGTACGCCGCGCGGAACCGCAGCATGGTGCTGGTGTCGGTCTTCAGGTAGCCGTGGCCGGGCGCGTTCGGCAGCTCGTACGCGTCGGGCACGCCGAGCACGATCCGGCTCTCCACCGCCGAGAAGGTCCGCAGACCGATCCGGTACGACAGGTGGGTGTCCAGCCCCCGCAGCTTCCCCTCCTCCAACCGCTGGCTGGCCAGGAGCAGGTGCACGCCGAGCGACCGGCCCAGCCGGCCGATCATCACGAAGAGGTCGATGAAGTCGGGCTTGGCGGCGAGCAGTTCGCTGAACTCGTCGCAGATGATCAGCAGGCTCGGCATCGGCGCGAGCGGCTCACCGGCGGCCCGGGCCTTCTCGTAGTCGAACCGGGAGACGTAGTTGCCGGCGTCCCGCAGCACCTCCTGCCGGCGGGTCATCTCGCCGGCGAGCGCGTCGCGCATCCGGTCGACCAGCGGCAGCTCGTCGGCCAGGTTGGTGATCACGGCGCTGGTGTGCGGCAACGCCTCCAGCGAGGCGAACGTCGCGCCACCCTTGAAGTCGACCAGGACGAAGTTGAGCTCCTCCGACGAGTGGGTCACCGCCAGCGCGCCGACGATCGTGCGCAGCAGCTCGCTCTTGCCGGAGCCGGTTGCGCCGATCACCAGGCCGTGCGGGCCCATGCCCTCGTGCGCCGACTCCTTGAAGTCCAGCTCGACGACGTTGCCGTCCGGGCCCACGCCGAGCGGGATGCGCAGCCGGTCCCGGTGGCTGCGCGGCCGCCAGGTCTGCTGCACGTCCACCGCCGCCGCGTCGCCGACGCCGAGCAGGTCGGGCAGCTCCGTGCTGCGGGCCAGCGGCTCGTCGGAGGTGGCCTGCTGCTGGGAGAGCCGGTAGGGCGCGATCTGCCGGGCCAGCCCCTCGGCGGCCTCCGCGCTGAGCCGGTCCGGCGTGCCGAGCCGGGAGCTGGAGGTGCCCCGGACCAGCTCCAGCGAGCTGCCGTCACCGGCGTCCAGGCAGAGCAGCCAGCGGCCGGCGTCGCGCGGCACGGTGCCGGAGAGGTCGATGGTGGTGACGCCGAGCAGACCCGGCCCCATCAGCTGGGCGGTCGCCGACACCTCACCGCCGTCGATCACCACCACCACGTGCGGGGCGGTGGTCAGCGGCTTGGCCTCCGGGGAGAAGCGGGGCCGTCCGGCCAGTTCGGCGGCGAGCGACTCCTCGGCCTCGGCCAGGCTGGCGAAGACCAGCCGGCGCGCGCCCGCGGCGTCGGTTCGCGCGCTGTGGTGCGCGTGCGGCAACCACTTGGCCCAGTCCCACACCTGCTGCCGGTCGGGCGCGGCGACCACCGCGAGGATCAGGTCGTCGGGGGCGTGGAAGGTGGCGAGCTGGGCGAGCGCGGCGCGGGTCAGGTCGAGCACCGGCTCCCGGTCGCCGCGCAGCACGATCCGGCTGAACGCCCGCAGGGAGAGGGCGGTGGGCAGCTCGGGCACGCTGGAGTGGGCCCGGACGAACCGGCGCAGCGCGATCGCGCTCATCGGTTCCAGGTCCTCCACCGGCTTGGTCTCCGGCGGGACGATCTCCACGGCGAGGCGCTGCGGGCCGGTGGCGATCCGGGCCTCGCCGAAGTCGTCCTCGGTGATCCGCCGCTCCCACATCCGCCGGGAGGCGGCGATCGACCAGAGCGCGTCCGGCTCCGGGTGCCGCCAGGTCATCGCGGCCCGCTGCTGCTCGGCGGCGCGCCGGGTGCGCTTGCGCATCTGGGCCAGGTAGCGCATGTAGTCGCGCCGCTCGGCGTTCAGCTCGGCCTTGTCGTTGCCGCCGTTGCCGAGCGTGCCGAGCGCCATGCCCAACATGGACACGCCGAAGAGGCCGCCGGCGACGTACGTCATCATGCCGCCGCCGCGGCCGGCGTAGAGGAAGGCCATCGCGCCGACACCGCAGACCATCGGCAGGATCATCAACAGCTGACCCATGCCGCGGGGCGTCGGTTCGGGCAGCTCCGGAGGGGACTCCAGCAACACCTCGCCGCGCGGCAGCGCGGGACCCGGTTGGCGCGGAAGCCGGCGGAACACCACCGTGCTCACGGCTGTCTCCTCCCCAGAAGCGGCCCTGATGCGGTTTCGCGACCGACCTGAGTCGTCGGGTGGGCATCGTACGTAACCGCCATCGTAGGTAATCTCCCGTGGGCATCGTGGACCCGCGGGGGCGAGGCCGCCGGCCGGAGTGGATCTGACAGCGCACGAGGAGGCCACAGTGGCGACTAAGTCGGCGACCGGCGGGTTGAGCCGGATCACCATCGTGGCGCCCCGGACCAGGATGGATCTGGCGCTCCCCTCCGACGTGCCGCTGGCAGACCTGCTGCCCACCCTGCTCCGGTACGCCGGCGAGGATCTCGCCGACGAGGGCGTACGGCACGGCGGTTGGAGCCTGGCCCGGCTCGGCGGCCAGCCGCTCGACGGTGGCCGCACCGCCGCGCAGCTCGGGGTCCGCGACGGCGAGGTGCTCTACTTCAACCCGCGCGCGGCGGCGGCCCCGGAGATCGTCTTCGACGACGTGGTGGACGCGGTCGCGACGGCGACCAACCAGCGCCCGGGCACCTGGCAGGTCGGCACCACCCGGTCGTTCTCGGTGCTGCTGGCCGCGGTGACGCTGGGCGTCGGGGCGGCCGTCACGCTGCTCGCCGGTCCGCCGCAGCTGCCCGGCGCGGTGGCCGCCCTGCTGATGGCGGTCCTGCTGGTGGTGGGCGCGGCGGTGCTGTCCCGGGCGGCCGGCGACAGCCGCACCGGCGCGCTGCTCGCCATGGCCGGCCTCGGGTACGCCGCGGTCGGCGGCCTGCTGGTGCTGGCCGGTGACCGGACGCTGACCGAACTGGCCGGCCCGCACCTGCTGCTGGCCGGCACCGCCGTGGTGCTCTTCGGCGCGGTCGCCGCGCTGGCGGTCGGTGACCGGATGCCGCTGTTCTTCGGGGCCCTCGCGGTCGGCGGGGCGCTGGGCCTGGGTGCGCTGCTGTCGCTGGCCTTCGGCATCGGAGCGGCGGCCGCCGCCGCCATCGTCGCCACCGTCGCGTTCGCGACCCTGCCGGCGCTGCCGATGATCGCCTACCGGCTCGCCCGGCTCCCCGTGCCGTCCATCCCCACCGGTCCGGACGACCTGAAGACCGACACCGAGACGGTCGACGGCCGCCGGGTGCTGCGGCTCAGCGAGCGCGCCGACGCGTTCCTCACCGGTCTGCTGTGGACGGTCTCCCTGGTGGTGCTGGGCAGTCAGGTGGTGCTCGCGGTCAACGGCCGGCTGCCGGCGGTGCTGCTCTGCCTGGTGCTGGCGCTGCTGTCGCTGCTGCGGGCCCGGCCGTTCATCGGGCGCGCCCAGCGCACCCCGGTGCTCTTCGCCGGCACCGTAGGCCTGGCGCTGACCGCGGCGGCCACCTTCGCCGGCGGCTCGCTGGCGACGCGGCTCGGGCTGGTCCTCGGCGGCCTGCTGCTGACCGCGGTGATCAGCCTGATCTACGGCCTGAGCGTGGCGGGCAAGCGAATCTCGCCGGTCTGGGGCCGGACCCTGGACATCATCGAGATCCTGCTGATCGTCTCGCTGGTCCCGATGGCGTTCTGGGTGTGCGGGCTCTACGGCTGGATCGTCAATCTCCGACCCTGATCGTGCCGGCCGCGGTGGCGACCGGAGTGGTGGCGTAGACCCCCGGGCCGTGCTGGCCGTCCAGCGGCCGGGCCGGGATGCCGCACCGGCGGGCCATGTCGCGGACCACCTTGACCAGGGCCTCGACGTGACCGTCCATGGCGGCGACGCGTAGCAGCGGCGGCACCGGTCGTCCGCCCGGCACCACCACCGTCGCCACGGTGTGCGACGGGGCGGAGGTCGAGGTGATCGCCTCCACCAGGGTGCCCAGCGACGCCTCGGGCCGCTTGCGCAGGGTCAGGCAGAGCTGGGTCCAGCCGCCGCCGCGCAGCCCCGTCCAGGTCTCCACCGGAGCGGCGGGGGCGAGGTCGAGGCCGGCCGCCGAGATCACCGCGGCGCGCAGTTCGTCGCGGCCGAGCACCCGGTGGCTCAGCCCGGCCGCGTTCAACGCCTTGCCCAGCCGGCCCACGCCGGTGGCGACGGTGCGGTGCACCCCGCGCATGCCGCCGCCCCGGGTCACCGCCTCGGTACGGGCGTCCCGCACCGACAGGCGCAGCGCGACCCAGACCGTCCGGTGGGCGGCCGGCGGCGCGCCCGGCGCCGGGTACCAGACCAGGGTGTGTGACACCACCTGGGTGAGGGTGACCGGGCCGGTGAAGTCCGCCAGCACCTCGAGGGCGCGGTCCACCACGGCCGCCTCGATCGAACCTGCCGCCGCCCCGGGCCGCCCGGTCAGCGCCACCGCGGCGAACCAGCCGCGCCCGTCCTGGCCGATGCCGAGCCGGGTGCCCCGCTCGGTGAGTTCGATCACATTCAATTCCGGGGTAAGCGCCGCCAGCCGCGGATCGACCACGGCACCCCGGGCGACGGCCGCCCGGGCCTCCTCGCGGCGCCGGCCGAGCCGGCGGCGCAGCAGCAGGTCCTCGTACCACCAGCGGCCACCGCGCCGGGCGAAGGCCGCCGCCGTGGCCAGCACGGCCAGGCCACCGACCACGCCGACCACCCAGCCCGGCCCACCGAGCGCGGCCCAGGCGGCGAACGCGCAGAGTTCCAGCACGACGAGCTGACCGACGGCGACCGGACCGATCCGGCCGCGTCCACTCCGGTCGGCCGGCACCACCGGCCGGTCGTCCGGGACGGCCGGAGCGGCGGGGGTACGACCGGGTGGCGCCTGGAGCTGCGTCATCGGCGAGCGTCCCTTCTGGACATCATCGGCATCCGGCGGGTCGGTGCGGTGCCGGAGGGCGGGCGGGGGTCGGCGGTGACCCGCCCACGGCCCCTTATCGTAGGGAAGCCCGCGGCGGAGTTCGGACCTGATCGTCGCGGACCCACCCCCGCCGGAGGTCAACCATGCGGACCCGCCGCGATCAGGTGCAGGCGTACCGCTTCGTCACCCGCCGCATCGTCTCCGCGCTGCTCTCCGGCGACCCCGAGACCACCAACTTGCCGATGCGCCGCCTCGGCATGGCCGTGATCGGCAGCGTGCTCACCGCCGCCATCGTGCTCGGCGGGGTGGGGGCGTACGGGCAGTTCACCGGGAACACCGCCCCGCTGGAGGCGAACACGCTGGTCATCGAGCGGGAGACCGGGGCGACGTACGTCTTCTCCGACGGGGTGCTGCACCCGACGTTGAACTACACCTCCGCCCGGCTGATCCTCGACGAGGCCGACCCGCCGACCCGGACGATGTCCCGCGCGTCGATCGCCGACCGGCCCCGGGGTCGTACCGTCGGCATCGTCGGCGCCCCGGACGCGCTGCCGGACCGCAAGTCGCTGGTCGGCCTCCCCTGGTCGGTCTGCAACGTGCCGGACCCGGGCGACTCCCGGCGGTCGACCACCCGGGTGACGATCAAGCGGCCGCTGACCGGCGGGACGCCGCTGGGCGACCGGGCGGTGCTGGTCCGCAACGACGGGCAACGCTTCCTGCTCACCGGCGGCTCCCGGCTCGAGATCGTCGGTGGGGACCCGGCGCTGGCCGCGCTGCGGATGGCCAACGCCACCGTCCTCGACGTCGGCGCGCAGCTGCTCAACGCGGTGCCGGCCGGGCCGGTGCTGCGGGAGCTGGGCATCGACGGCGACGGCACGCCGAGCAGCCGGTCGGTCGGCGGCCGGCCGGCCCGCATCGGTCAGGTGTTCCGCGCCGCCGGCGCGCACTACGTGCTGACCCGCGACGGCCTGGTCTCGATCGGCGAGGTGAGCGCCCTGCTGTTGCAGAGCGACGGCGGTCAGGTCACCGACATCAGCCCGGACCAGGTGGGCGAGCTGTCCGGCCGGCGGCTGGAGCCCGAGGGCATGCCGCAGACGCTGCCCGCGCTGCACCAGGTCCGCCCGGGGCAGACGGTGATCTGCGCGAGCTACCGGCCGGGGGCCGCCGGCGGGCCGCCGACCACCACCCTGGAGGTCTACGACCGGACGCCGGCGGAGCTGTCCGGCGCCGACGGCGCGACCGGGGTACGGCAGGGCGCGCGCGACGCCGTCGAGACCGCCGAGGAGGTGCTGCTGCCCGGCGGCAAGGGGGTGCTGGTCCAGGCCGCCCCGGGCGCCGGGGAGGGCACCGAGGCGGCGGCCGGCGCCACGGTCTACCTGATCAGCTCGCAGGGGGTGCGGTACCCGCTGGGCAAGCGCTCCGGCGACGCGGTCGCCGCGCTCGGCTACGGCGGGGTGAAGCCGCTGGTCGTACCGGCGTCCCTGCTGTCGCTGATCCCGACCGGCCCGACGCTGGAGCGGCGCGCCGCGCTGGCCTACTTCGCCCCGGGCGACGCCTCGGGCACCCCGTCACCGGCGGTGCGGGCGGCCACGGAGGCGCCGGCGCAGGGCGGTTGAGGGGTGCCGGCGGCGGGTTGACGGGTCGCCCCGGCTGGCGCCGGTCGACTAACCTGGGCGTGGCCGACGTATCGACTATGGACAACGGGGATGCTGCGATGACCGGGCGTACGACAGTCGACGTTCTGTCCTTGGAGGACTTTCACCAGCGGTTGGCGGAGCGGCTCACCCAGGCCGAGGCGGCGCTGCGGAAGCTGAACACCGAGCTCCAGTGCACCCCGCCCGCGCTCGGCACGTTCACCGACGCCAGCAGCAACGCCCGCCGCTACAGCGAGATCCAGGCGAGCTACGCCGAGCGGGTCGCCCGGCTGCGCCGCGCGGTCGAGGCGTCCCGGACGGCCACCCAGACGATCATGACGAACTACCGCACCACCGAGGCGCGCAACGCGGCGAACGCCGCCGACATCGAGGCCGCGCTCAACGGGGTGAACGAGGCGCTCAAGCAGCGGGGGGACCGTCGTGTCTGAGTACACCCAGCGTTACCAGCATGTCAGTCATCGCGAGCTCTACGACGCGGTGCAGGCCGGCGACCCGCAGCAGATCGACAACCTGGCCAGCCAGTGGAGTTCCCTGCGGGACACGCTCGACAACCTCTCCCGGGACCTCGGCACCGATCTGGAGAAGCTGGCCCCGGCCTGGACGGGCGACGCCGCGCGGGAGTTCCACGACCGGCTGTCCCTGGTCGTGCGCTACTCGTCCGAGCTCGCCGAGGGCACTGCGGAGGTGCGGCAGGCGCTGTCCCTGATGGCCGGTCAGCTGCGCACCGCGCAGGGCAAGGCGGAGAGCCCGGAGGCCACCGACGACCACGACAAGGCGGTGGACGGGGCGACCAAGGGCCTGATCCTCGGCGTGCCGGGGATGATCGTCGGCGGCATCCTGGGCCACCAGCAGGACAAGGCGGAGCAGGAGAAGGCCCACCAGCGGATGGTGCAGGTGGTGGGCGACCTGGCCGCGGGCTACGAGGTCGCCTCGTACGGCCGGGTCGTCGACCCGCCGGCCCCGCCGCCGCGGCTGCCCGGTGACGCCGACTGCTCCGGCGCCACGACCACGGCCGGCCCGTCGGTGGGCAGCCCGGCGTCCGGGCCCGGCACCGGCGTCGGCGGTCCGGGTGGCGGCGCCACGGTCGCCACCCCCAGCAACCCGGCGCAGGGTCCGACGACCGGTTCCGGCGGCACCGGCACCGGCACCGGGGGCGACGGCACGGGTACGACGACCACCCCGGTCACCGGCGGTGGCCTCGTCGGCACCGGCACCTCGCTCGCCGGCGCCGACCCGCTCACCGGCGGCGCGCTGCCCGGCGGCGCGGGCCTGGCCGGCGCGGGGCCCGCGACGGGCGGCGCCTCGGGCTCCGGCTCGGGCATGACGTTCGGCGCCGCCGGTATCGCGGCCGGCGGGGTGCTCGGCACCGGCGCGCTGGCCTCCTCGGGCCGGGCGTCCGCCGCGACGCCGGTCCGGCCGGGCACCGGCGTCACCGGCATGGAGAACCGCTCCGCCGCCGGCACCGGCCGGCTGGCCTCGGGTCAGGTGGGCAGCGCCAACGGCGGCGGCCGGCCGGGCACCGGCGGGGCGCCCGCCAACCGGGCGGCCACGGCGGGCGGCGCCGGCCGCAGCGGCGTGATCGGCGGGCGCGGGCAGCACGGCGAGGACGAGAACGACGAGCGGCTGACCTGGCTCACCGAGGACGAGATGGTGTGGCACGACGGCGGCGACACCGCGCCGCCCGTGCTCGGCGGCGATCGCTGACCTGACGGCACGAGGACGGCCCACCCGGAAGACTCCGGGTGGGCCGTCCGCCGTCCGGGACCGCCCCGGCATCGGCGGATCGTGCGGCGGCGTCGGCTCATCCGGGTCGACGCATCGGCGAACCCCGCTCCATCCACTCAGGAGCGAGTGGCCCGGGTCACGTCCGCCGACGTCGTCGGACCACTGCAGGCTCCGGCGGGTGGCGATAGGTTGGAGTCGTGCTGCTCGTAGCGTCCACCCGCCCCTTCCGGCGGGCGACGCTGCGCGATCTGACCCGGCTGGCGCTGACCGCCCTGGTGCTCGCGGTCGGTCTCGGCGGCTTGTTCGCTCCGACGACCGGTCCGGCCACCGCCGCACCGGCCGGGCCCGCCGTGACCGTCGCCCAGGTGGCCGAGCCGCCGGCCACCACCCGGCCGGCCGACGAGCAGCGCATCGACTCCCCCGCCCGGCCGATCCCGGCCCGGCGTGACGCCGTCACCGACCGGCCGCTCGCGGCGACCGCGCCGGCGGTGACGACGGACCCGGTCCGGGAGGCCACCGGCCGGCGCGGCCCGCCCCGGCGCTGAGCCCCGCGGTGCCCACCCGGGCGCCGGACCACCCTCGCGCCCGTCGCGACGCGTGCGGTCCGTCCGCCTTCCCGGGTACGCCCGCAACCCGCTCGCCCCGGCCCGCCCGTCCATCGTTCCCGCCGTGAGGTGCTGGTAGATGCAGATCGTCTTCTCCTCCGTCCTGCCCGACGTCCCCGCCGCCGCCGTGATCTGGCTGCTCCTGCTCACCGTCGCCGCCGTCGCCGTCGCCGCGCTGGTCGTCCGTCCGGATTGGCTGCGCTCCGCCGTCGCCGGGCGGATCCGGCAGGCCGCGCTGCCCAGCACCATGGAGGTGGCCGAGGAGGAACGGGAACGCCACCGGTACGCCGGCGAGGTGGCGGTGGCCGCCGAGCGGGCGTCGACCACCGCCGGGCGGCGGCGCGCCGAGTGGCTGGCCGCTCAGGAGGAGGTCGAGACGGCCTGGGCCGCGTACGAGGCCGCCGAGGCGGACGTGCGTCGGCTTTCCGCCGCCGCGGCCATGCCGCTGCCGGAGACGGTCCGCACCCCGGCCGAGTACGCCGACCGGGAGCGGTACCTGCACCGGGCCGCGCTGGAGGCGTACCGGCGCAAGGAACTCTCGGCGGAGCAGCTGAGCGACGTCTTCGCCCACCGCAACGGCTGGGACCCGCGGCGGCACCCGGTCGAGCAGGAACTGGTGCTGCACCGCGGCATCCGGGACCACCTGGCGGCCCGGCACCGGGCCGCGGTGGCGCGGGAGCGGGAGGCGTGGCGCGCGGCCGAACTGGCCGCCGCGGCGGCCGGCAGCCTGCGGAAGGAGGCCTTCGCGGCGCTGGAGCGCCGGCCGGAGGAGGTCGAGTCGGTGGTGCCGATGCCGGAGACCCGGCGGCCGGTGGCCGAGCCGTCCCGGGAGTCGACGGGCGCCGCCCGGGGACGGGCCGCCGCGGCCTACTGACCCACCTGCGCGGTACGGACACCGCCGGTCGAGGGCCGTCCGTGCGGCGCGTGCGGGCGGCGGGTGCCTGGTTCGGCTAGCGTGACGGCATGTCCCGCGAGACGGTGGTCCTCGTCGGCGCCATCCTGGCGCTGGCGACGCTGGTCGGCGCGGTGCTGCTGGCGATCCGGGTGGTGCGCACCCGCCGGATGCTCGGCTCGCTGGGTGTCGGGGGCAAGGTGGCCTTCTACGGCGCACTGGTCTATGCGATCTTCCCGGTGGACGTGCTGCCCGACCCGATCTTCCTGGACGACATGGGGATCCTCGCCGGGGCGCTGATCTACCTGACCCGGCTGGCCCACCAGCGTCGCAAGGACGCTCTCCGGTCGCCCGGCCAGTCCGACACTCCCCCTGGTCAGGACCGGGTACGCCGCCCCGTGCCATGATCGGGCGGGCCGGCGCAGCACCGGACCGGAAGGGACGGACATGGCCGGCGACCATCGGTTGGACCCGCACGACGAGCGGGTCCTCGCGTTCTGCCGGGAGCGGCATCTCGCCACGCTGACCACCCTGCGCGCCGACGGCACGCCGCACGTGGTGCCGGTCGGGGTCACCTTCGACCCGGACGCCGGGCTGGCCCGGGTGATCACCTCCGGCGGCTCCGCGAAGGCCCGGCACGTCGCCGCCGCCGGTCCCGACGGCACGCCCGTGGCGGTCTGCCACCTCGACGGACGGTGGTGGCTGACCATCGAGGGGCGCGCGGCGCTCCGCACCGACCCGGCGTCGGTGGCCGACGCCGAAGACCGCTACGCCGAGCGCTACCGCCGGCCCCGCCCCAACCCGGAACGCGTCGTCATCGAGATCACCGTCACCCGCCTCCTCGGCTCCCTCCCCCCACCAGCCACCCCCACCCCCTGACCCACCCCCTGTGCAGCGCGCTCGACGCAGCGCGCTGCCCAGCGCGCTCGGCGGGGCGCCCTCGGCAGCGCGCGCTTTCAGCGAGAACGTGGCCATTTCACGCTCCAAGGCCACGCTTTCTCTGAAAGTGCGGCCTGATGGTCGGTGGCGGCGGGCGCGAGGTTTGGGATGGTGTGTCCGGTTGGTGGGTGGAATCGGGGGCGGGGTCGGGGCGTTGCGTCTTTGTACGCAGGGTGCGGGGCTGGTGACGGGCCGGAATGGGTCCGGGCCGGCCGTCGTTGCACCTCCGTGAGCGAGCGGCGGGCCGAGCGGTCCGAAGTTCCCCTGATGAGCCGAGCGCCTTTCCCGGTGCTGCGTCCGGTCCCCGTGACCGGGCGTCAACCCCCCGAACGGAGTCTCGACCATGAACACGATCTTTCGTAACGGCATGCTGTCCGTCGCCGGCCTGGTGATGACCGGTGGCGCCGTCGCCGCCCCCGCCCTGGCCGCGCAGGCCACGCCGGCCGAGAAGGCGGCCTCCGTCGTCTCCGACCAGGGCAGGGACAAGGGCGAGGGCAGGGACAACAGCAAGGACAAGGGCAACAGCAAGGACCAGAGCCGGGCCGGCTACGAGTACCAGGCCCAGCCGAACTTCTACTACTGCGGCCCGACGTCGACCGGGATGGCCCTGTCCGCCGCGGCGGGCAAGACCGTCAGCCTGGACGAGCTGGCCGAGAAGCTGGGCACCACCGAGAACGGCACCGACTCGGCGTTCGACATCACCCGGGTGCTGAACGAGTACACCGACGGCAAGTACAAGACCACCGAGCTCAGCACGGACGTCGCCTCGAAGGAGCAGATCGAGCGGCTCCGGGCGGACGTCAAGGCCGCGGTGGCCGCGGGTGAGCCGATCGTCGCCAACGTCCTCGGCAACGCGTACGACGTCGACGGCAACGTGCGCGGCTTCCCGGGTCACTACGTGACCGTGGTGGAGTACAAGGACAACGGCAACACCGTGAAGATCGCCGACCCGGCGGCCCCGGACGTCCAGGAGTACTGGATGGAGACCGCCGAGCTGGCCAACTGGATCGCGGGCCGCGGTTACAGCTCCTGATCCCGCATCATCGACCGAGGGCCGGTCTCCCCACCCGGGGAGGCCGGCCCTCGTCGCGTCGGGTCAGCGGCGGGCCACCTCGTCGATCAGGCCGGCGAGCAGCGCCACCCGGGGCACCACCGAGTCCAGGTCCAGCCACTCGGCGGGGCTGTGGTCGTCACCGCCGACCGGGCCGAGCCCGTCCAGCACGGTCGCCCCGGCAGCGGCCAGCAGGTTGGCGTCGGCGCAGCCGCCGGTGGCGGTGTGCGAGACGGGCAGGCCGAGGCCCGCGCCGACCTTCCCGGCCAGCTCGGTCAGCCAGCGGTCCTCCGGCCCGGGTTCCCACGGCGGCGTGGGCGCGTGCACGGCCAGCTCGGCGCGTACCCCGGGGACGGTCGGCTCGGCGACCAGCCGGCGGATCTCGGCGAGCGCCGAGGCGTACTCCCCGGTGTGCCAGGCGCGCAGGTCGACCAGCATCCGGGCGCGGTCGGCGACCACGTTGGGCCGGCCACCGGCGTCCAGCACGCCGACGTTGACGGTGACGCCGGGCCAGCGCCCGTTCAGCGCGTCGAGCGCGACGGTCAGCCGGGCGGCGGCGAGCAGCGCGTTGGCCCCGCGCTCCGGCTCGATGCCGGCGTGCGCGGCCCGGCCGCGCACCACGATCTCCAGGTCCGCGACGCCCTTGCGCGCCGACACCAGGTCGCCGTTGTCGCGGGCGCATTCCAGGCAGAGGGCCACGTCGGCCTCGGCGCCGAGGGTACGCAGCAGCGGACGGCTGCCGGGCGAACCGATCTCCTCGTCCGGGGTGCAGACCAGCACCAGCTCCCCGTACTCCTCCCGGCCCAGCCCGATCAGCACCTCGGCGGCGGCGAGCCCGGCGAGCAGGCCCCCCTTGTCGTCGCTGACCCCCGGCCCGTACGCCCGGCCGTCGTGCACCCGGAACGGCCGGGTGGCGGCGGTGCCGGGCGGGAAGACGGTGTCGAGGTGCCCGGCGAGCAGGATCCGCCGCTGTCCTCGGCCCCGCCGCCGGGCGATGAGCACGTCACCGAGCGGGGTGCCGGACGGGTCGGCCACCGGTTCCCGCTCGACCGAAAACCCGGCCGTCAGGCACCAGGTCTGCACCAGGTCGGCGGCCTCGCGCAACCCGTCGACCTGACCGGAGCCGGAGTCGACGGCGACCAGCCGGGCCAGCCGCTCGTGGTACGCCCCGAGCCGGTCCCCGGCCGTCGCGAGCAGTGGATCCATCAGAGCACCTTCTCCAGGAAGGAGCGGGTGCGCTCGTGGCGCGGGTTGCCCAGCACGTCGGCCGGCGCGCCCGACTCCACCACCACACCCCCGTCGAGGAAAGCGACGCTGTCGGCGACCTCGCGGGCGAAGCCCATCTCGTGGGTCACCACCACCATGGTCATCCCGTCGGCGGCGAGCCCCTTCATCACGTCGAGCACGTCACCGACCAGCTCGGGGTCGAGCGCGGAGGTCGGCTCGTCGAAGAGCATCAGCTTGGGGTGCATGGCCAGCGCCCGGGCGATCGCCACCCGCTGCTGCTGGCCGCCGGAGAGCTGGCCCGGGTAGCTGCCGGCCTTCTCGGCCAGCCCGACCCGCGCCAGCAGTCGCATCGCCTCGGCGCGGGCCGCCTCGCGGGGTGTGCCGAGCACCCGTACCGGGGCCTCGATGACGTTGCCGAGGGCGGTGAGGTGCGGGAAGAGGTTGAACCGCTGGAACACCATGCCGATGTCCCGGCGGCGGCGGGCCACCTCGCGGGCCTTGAGCTCGTGGAGCCGGTCGCCGTGGCGGCGGTAGCCGACCAGGTCGCCGTCCACCCAGAGCTGGCCGCCGTCGATCCGTTCCAGGTGGTTGATGCAGCGCAGGAAGGTGGACTTGCCCGAGCCGGAGGGGCCGAGCAGGCAGGTCACCTCCCCGGGCGCCACGGTCAGGTCGATGCCCTTGAGCACCTCGACCGGGCCGTACCGCTTGGTGACGCCCTCGGCGCGCACCATGGGCCTGTCGGTCCGCTCCGCAGCCGGCGCGGCGGCCTTCTCCGTCACCGTCATCGAACGCCTCCCCGGGCGAAACCGCGGCCGAACCGCCGCTCGATCAGCCACTGGCCGGCCGAGAGCAGGCTGACCAGGGCGAGGTACCAGATGGCGGCCACCACCAGCAGCGGGATGACCTTGTAGTTGTTCTGGTAGACGGTCTGCACGGCGGTCATCAGGTCACGACCGGCGATGATCGACACCAGGGCGGTGGACTTGAGCATGGTGATGGTCTCGTTGCCCATCGGCGGGATGATCACCCGCATCGCCTGCGGGAGCACCACCCGGCGCAGGGTGAGCGTGGGGCTCATCCCCAGGGCGGCGGCGGCCTCGGTCTGACCGGCGTCGACGGCGAGGATGCCGCCGCGGATCACCTCGGCGGCGTACGCCATCTCGTTGAGCGACAGGGCCAGCACGGCGGCGACCGTGCCGGTCACCACGACGCTGGTCGGCTGGTCGAACAGGACCGTGTCGGTGAACGGCACGGTCAGGGTGAGCCGGGGGAAGAGCGCCCCCAGGAATCCGAAGAAGATGATCTGCACGAGCAGCGGGGTGCCCCGGAAAACCCAGATGAAGGCCCAGGAGACGCCGCGCAGTACGGGGTTGGCCGACAGGCGCATCACGGCGAGCAGTACGCCGCCGACGGTGCCGAGCACCATCGCCAGCAGGGTCAGCCAGAGCGTGGTGACCACGCCGTCGAGGACGTAGTCCTTGAACAGGTATTCCCGGATCGTGCCGGGTTCGAGGTTGGGGCTGTCCAGCAGGGCCCGGACGAACAGGACGGTCAGCCCGACCACCAGCAGCGCGGTCAGCCAGCGCCCGTAGTGGCGTACGGGCACCACCCGTACGGTCTCGGTGTCGCTCGTCATTGCGGTGTCTCCCGATCAGGCGATGGTGCGGCGGTCGCCGGGCGCCACTTCCGGGCCCGCCCTCACGGATTCGAAAGGGCGCCCGGCGACCGCGGTCGGTGGGGTGGTGGTCCCGCCAGGGTCAGTCGATGGCCTGGTCGATGGTGGCCTGCTTGATCGCGATCGGGGTCTGCTTCCACTGGGCGAGGATCTTGCCGTAGGTGCCGTCGTCGATCAGGGACTGCACGGCCGCCCGGTACGCCTCGGCCAGTTCCTTCTTGGCCTTGAGGAAGCCGAACCCGTTCGGGCTGGCGAGCCAGCCGTTGGGCGCGCCGGCGTCCTCGACCAGCTCGGCCTTGCCGGCGAGCGTGGCGGCGGTGTCGACCAGGTTGACCTTGGTGGCGGCCACCACCTCGACGTTGCCGGCGATCAGGGCCTGCACCGCCTGCGGGTTCTCCGGGTACTCCTTGACCTCGATGGCCTTGCCGGCGGGGCAGCTGTCCTTGGTGTAGTTGGTCAGGTTCTTGGCCTGGTTGCTGGCCTTCTGCACGGCCACCTTGCGGCCGCAGAGGTCGGCCACGCTCTTCACCGCGAGCGGGTTGCCGGTCTTGACGAGGAACCCGGTGCCGGAGGCGGAGTAGTCGACGAAGGTGGCGACCTGCTGGCGCTCCTTCTTGTCGGTGATGCCGCCGGCGATGGCGTCGTACTTGCCGGCCTGCAGGCCGGGGACGAGGCCGTCGAAGGGCTGCTGGCTGAAGGTGGCCTTCAGCCCGAGCCGGGCCGAGGCGGCCTGGAAGAGGTCGTAGTCGAGGCCCTTGAACTCGTCGTTCTTGCCCTCGACCTTGAAGTCGATGAAGGGCTGGTACGGGGCGTTGGTCGCCACCGTGATCGTGCCCTTGCCCCGCAGGTCGGCGGGGACCTTCTTGGCCAGGGCGGAGTCGGTGTCGACCGCGCCGACGCCCTCGATGGTCACCGAGACCTTGGTGACCTCGCCACCGGAGCCGGCGGCGGTGGTGCTGGTGCCGCCACAGGCGGCGGTGGCGGCAAGGAGAGCCGTGGTCGCGCCGACCAGGGCGAGTTGACGGATGCGCATGGGGTGTCCTTCCGGGGGCCAGAACGAACCAGCCCCCGGACTGTAACGCACGTTACGATTTCGGTGGGGTTACAATTTCCTGTAACGCCGGTCAGCCGCCCCCGAACGTCTGCTGGGCCGCCTCCATCGCCTTGAGCCGCGAGCCGGCCACCGGTCCGAGCCGGTCGATCACGGCCGCGACCACGGTCTCCACCAGCGCCAACGCGGGCACGAAGCTGTCGTACGGCGACGGCGACTCGACCCGGCTGGGCAGCACCACCTCCGCCAGGCCGGCCACCGGCGAGAGCCAACGGTCGGTGAAGAGCACCACCTTGGCGCCCCGCGCGGTCACCTCCCGGGCCAGCGCCAGGGTCGGCTCCTCGTACCGGCGGAAGTCGAAGAGCGCGAAGAGGTCCTTGCGCCCCACGTCGACCAGCATGTCGGTGCGCTCGACCGGGGTGACCGGGAGCAGGCGGCTGCCGCCGCGTACCTGCATCAGGTGCAGCACCAGATAGTGGGCGAGCAGCCCGGAGAAGCGCCCGCCGGCCGCGGTGACCCGCAACTGCTGGTCGGCGAAGAGGCGGACCGCCGCGTCCAGCTCGCCCTGCGGCAGCTCGGCCAGGGTGCCCGCGACGGCCTCCGGCAGGCTGGCCGCGGCCCGCGGCAGCGCCCCCTCCGGCGGCGCGCCGGTGCGTTCCGCCGCCCGGTACGCCGACAGCGGCGAGGTCTCCCGCTCGGCCAGTTCCTCCCGCAGCGCCCGCTGGAACTCGGGGTACCCGCCGAAGCCGAGCCGGGCCAGGAAGCGCAGCACGGTCGGCGCGCTCACCTCGGCGCGCTCGGCGAGCGAGGCGACGGTGCCCAGGCCGGCGGCGGGGTACGAGGCGAGCAGCGCCCGGGCCACCCGGCGCTCGGCGGGGCTGCACTCGCCGAGCCGCTGCCGGATCAGCGCCGCGACGCCGACGCCGTGCGGCTCTTCATCTGGGTTCGACACGGGCAGAGCGTAGCCGGGGGGGAAGGAGTCAGGACTTGGTGACGGTGCAGGTGTAGTCGGCCGTACCCGAGCCGGAGTACGCCTCCACGTCGAGGTAGTACGTCGCGCTGCCGGAGGCGCTGCGGGTCAGGCTGGCCGACTCGTCGGTGCCCGCGCCGTCCTCGACCGAGCGGGTCACCGTGCTGCCGCCCGAGTCGAGCAGGTAGATGTCGGCGTCGTACGCGGTCGGCACCGCGCAGCTCACCGACAGGGTCTGCTGGCTGTTCACGGTGAGCGCGTAGTAGTCCCGGTCGGTGGAGCTCTTCATGTCGCCCGTGACGGTCAGCGGGAAGGTGTTGCCGGAGACGTCGTTGGCGGCGCTGCGCGAGTCGTTCGGCTCCGCCTCGGTGAAGCTGCTCCCACCCGACGGGGGCGGGGTGGTCGAGCAGTCGGTGACCGGGGTGCCGCTGTAGAGGCTGCTGCTCGGCACGCCGGCGTTCACGCTCTTCAGGTAGTAGCCGCAGGTGGGCCGGTTGGCGAAGTCGTAGGTCTGGCCGCTGGTCAGCTTCCAGATCTTGAAGTTGGAGTAGGTCAGCGGCTGGCCGGAGACCGCCACCTCCGGCTGGTGGTCGCCGAGGACGACGTACGCGCTCGGCCCGCTCAGCGTGGCCAGCCCGTTGCGGTCGATGAAGAGCGAGGCGCCCTCCTCCACCCCGACGCCCCATGCCTTGCCGCCGCTGGTCCGGCCGTCCTTGATCGCGCGGGCCACGAAGGCCATGGTGCGGCCCATCCGGTCCCGGGTTACGAAGTGCGAGTCGTTGATGGTGTTCGCGTAGTTCGGCCAGCGGAACATGCCGGTGGTGAAGGTCAGCGACCGGTCGTACGGGTCGTCGAGCGCGATCGCCGAGGTGGTGCTCGCCGCGCAGGCGTCGTACACGATGTCGCTGTTGACGTGGTGCCCGGCGCTGCCGCCGCCGACGCCGCCGCCCTTGGCCACCACCGACTCGACGGAGGCCTCCAGCGCGGTGCCCTTCCAGGCCACGTACCGGCACTGGTCGCCGCCGGCGAAGTAGACGAACTCGGCGTTACGGATGTCCGTGTTGACCTGCGCGTTGTCGCCGTCGCGGGCGGCGGTGAGGGTCAGCGTGGTGCAGGAATTCACCCCGGTCAGGCCGGTGATGACGTCACATTCCGGGGTGGTGGTGCCGGAACCGGCGACGACCACCACGTCGATGGAGCCGGTCCCGCCGCGGATGGCGTTGATGGCCTGGTTCATGGTGGCGGTGACGATGCCGCCGGAGCCGTTCATCGTGTACGCCGGGCCGGACCAGGCGGTCCGGCTGACGTCCGCACTGCTGCCCTGGCGGATCCGGGTGACCTGGGCCTGGGCGGCGGTCACCCCGATCGGGGCCAGCGTGATCAGGGCAGCGGCGGCGGCCACCACCGACAGTCGGCGGGGGTTGCGGGAAGGGGACATGGGCACCTCCGAGGGGCCACGGATCGATGAAACAGAAGTTACATCCATTAAGTTCGTTGCTCAATACGTAACTTCTGTTACATCGGGATGACGTTCCGCGCCCCGCCGTCTGGTCGACAGACGCCGATCGCCACCGTGGCGGGGAGCCACGGTGGCGACCGGAAAGGGAGCAGATGGTCAGGCGGGGCGGATGCCGATCACCGCGTTGACGAAGGAGGTCGTCGACCCGGCCCGGTAGCCGGCGAAGCCACGTCCCCGGGTCACCTCGGCGGCGAACTGCGGATCCTTCTCGTACGAGGTGCCGGAGGTCGAGCTGCAGCCCGCCTGGTTCACCAGGCCCTCGGCCAGCCCCACCAGGGCGTAGTCGTAGAAGACGTCGTCCGACGGCGGCACGGTGCACGGCCCGGCGGCCGGGCTGACCTTCTCCTTGCCCGCCGCGATCACCGGCTGCCAGCGCTCGGCCCGGTAGCGGTCGCCCTCGGTGAGCCGACTCCACCGGACGCCCTCGACGCCCCACACGCCGTCGGTGCTGGTGACCCGCGCCCGGCGCAGGTCCAGCACGCTGACCCCGCGCTGGCCGATCACCCGCAGCGACCGGTGCCGGCCACCGACCCCGGTGACCTCCAGCGCGGTGTTCTCGTCCAACCCGAACACCCGGTCGTTGCCGGTGTCGGCGGCGAGCCGGATGGAGCGAGCCTCCCGGCCCCGGCGGGAGAAGTGGGTGTCCAGCAGCCCCTCCGTGAAGAAGCCGAAACCGCCCTTGGGCAGGTAGCCCAGGACACCCGGGTCGTCGAAGTAGCCGGGCTTCGCGCCGTCGCGCAGGCCCGGCTCGGTGGAGCCACCGGTGATCATGTCCTTGCCGGCCATGATCTGCGCACCCGCGCTGGTACCCGCCACGACCGCGCCCGAGCGCAGCTTGCGCCGCACGGCGGCCAGGGCCGCCGAGTCCCGCTGGGCGGCACCCCGGGTCATCGTGGTGATGTAGCGGTACTGGTCGCCACCGCCGAAGAAGAAGCCGGTCATCGAGTCGATCTGCTTCGCCACCGCCGGGTCGTCGGCGGCCTCCGGGTGGTCCAGGTCGATCGGGATCCACTGCGCGTCCGCCGCGCCGTAGGAGGTGAACAGCTTCGCGTAGTAGTCGCCGTTGCAGACACTGTTGTTGCAGTCCGGGGTGCCGGCGTCCGGGTCCTCCGAGGGCACCGGGGCGGCGGCGGTGAAGATGCCGATCCGGGCCTTGCCGGCGCCGCCGGCCAACCGGACGATGTCGCCGTAGATGGTGGCGTTGTCGTCGGCGAGACCACCGCCGACCAGCACCAGACTGCCACCGGCGCGGTGGTGGGAGGGGCTGGCGGAGGCCGGTGCGGCAACCGCCGGCACGCTCAGCACGACCGCCGCGCCCGCGCTGACCCCGATAGTCAGCAGGCGGTTCAAGGGCATGACTGCTCCTCACTGGTAACCGTGAGGGCGGGCCGGGGAGAAGCGTACGCCGACGGTGCCGACGCGACAACGGGCGCCGCGTACCAGATCCGCCGGAGGAGATTCGGTCGGCGGCAAAGGGGTACAGGCCCCACAACCGACCGTCCGCAACCGGTAAGGGGCACCAGATGAGCCATCACGAGAAGAGCCACCAGGACGTCGTGGACGTGCTGATCTCCGATCACCGCGAGGTTGAGTCGATCTTCGTCGAGCTGGAGACCCGGCAGGGCACGCCGGAGCACCGCCGTCAGCTCGCCGACGTGGTGATCGCCGAGCTGGTCCGGCACTCCGTCGCCGAGGAGGCGTACGTCTACCCGACCGCCCGCAAGATGCTGCCGGACGGCGACCGGGTCGCCGACCACGAGATCTCCGAGCACGCCGACGCCGAGCGGACCATGAAGGAACTGGAGTCCGTCGACCCCTCGGACCCCCGCTTCGACCAACTGCTCGCCCACCTGACCAGCACGATCCGGCACCACATCGAGGACGAGGAGGCCGACCTCTTCCCGCGCCTGCGGGCCGCCGTGGCGCGCGAGGAACTGGTCGAGCTGGCCGGCAAGGTGCAGGCCGCGAAGAAGTCGGCGCCGACCCGCCCGCACCCGGCCGCCCCGGACCGCCCGCCGGCGAACAAGCTGCTCGCTCCCGGCGCCGGCCTGGTGGACCGGATGCGCGACGCGCTCAGCGGCCGGCCGACCTCGATGGCGGAGCTGCGCGAGAAGCAGCACTGACCCGATCGTCCCGCGACGGCCACGCCCCACCGGGCCTGGCCGTCGCGTCGTTCAGCCGACGGCCGCCGGCGGACGGGGATCGAGCGGACGTTCGAAGAAGGTCTCCAGCACGACGATGGTCCGGGTGCCGGTGACCCCGTCGACTCCGAACAGCCGACGAAGGGTGGCCTGGAGCTGTTCCGGGGTGCCGACGCGGATCTTCACGAGCACCGAGGCGGGGCCGGCCACCACGTGCGCCTCCTCCACCTCGGGCAGGGCGGCCAGCGCCTCGTGGGTGGGCCGGTCCCCCATCCAGGCGTTCGCCTCGACCATCACGAAGGCCAGCACGCCCCGACCCACCGCGGCCGGGTCGACGTCCACCGTCGTACGCCGGATCACCCCCTGCTCCCGCAGCTTGCGGACCCGCTCGTGCGCGGCGCCGGTGGAGAGCCCGACCGTCGCGGCGAGCGCGGCGTACGACTGGGTGGCGTCCCGTTGCAGGGCCGCCAGCAACTCCCGGTCGATGTCGTCCACCGATCCCCCTTGAATCGCATCCGGCCGGATAATGAACCGACCGACTTTGGTTCGGTCACGCTAGCGTCCCGCCGAACGCAATCACAGGGGGTGGTAGACGGTGGACAGGTTCAGGACCCGCTTCGAGGTGCGTGACGAGCGGTTCCGGCGGGTCAACGGCGACGAGTGGGTGGAGTGCCTGTGGACCGGCGGGCGGTGGCTGGAGGGGCCGGCCTGGTTCCCCGCCGGGCGGTACCTGCTCTTCAGCGACATCCCCAACGACCGGGTGCTGCGCTGGGACGAGACCACCGGTGCGGTGGGCGTCTTCCGGCACAGCGCCGGTTACGCCAACGGGCACAGCGTCGACCGGCGCGGCCGGCTGCTCAGCTGCGAGCAGGGCAACCGCCGGGTCACCCGCACCGAGCCGGACGGCTCCGACACCGTGCTGGCCGACCGGTGGCGCGGCAAGCGACTGAACAGCCCGAACGACGTGGTCGAGCACTCCGACGGGTCGATCTGGTTCACCGACCCGAGCTACGGCATCGACAGCGACTACGAGGGCAACCGGGGCGAGTCGGAGATCGGCGGCAACCACGTCTACCGCGTCGACCCGGACAGCGGCGAGGTACGCCTGGTCGCCGACGACTTCGGGCAACCCAACGGCCTGGCCTTCAGCGCCGACGAGTCCACCCTGTACGTGGTCGACACCCGGCACAAGCACCTGCGCCGCTTCGCCGTCCGCGACGACGGCACGCTGACCGGCGGTGAGGTCTTCGCCACCTGCGACGCCGGCTCCTTCGACGGCGTACGGCTGGACGAGGCCGGGCGGGTCTGGGTGGCCGCGCACGACGGGTTGCACTGCTTCGACCCGGACGGCACCCTCCTCGGCAAACTGCACATGCCGGAGGTGGTCGCCAACTTCACCTTCGCCGGCCCGAAGCGCAACCACCTCTACCTCTGCGCCTCCAGCTCGCTCTACACGCTGCGGGTGAACGTCAACGGCGTGCGCTACCCGGGCTGGTGACCGGACGCGCGCCCGGGTGGCTGACGCTGCGGGCCACCCGGGCGCGCCCGGCATCCGGCTCACGGCTCGGGTGCGATCCGGCTGCCCTCCACGTCGGACACGATGATCGCCTCCATCGGGCACGACTCGGCGGCGTCCAGCACCTCGTCCGCCGGGGCGATCCGCTCGGCCAGCGGGCGGGAGAGCCCGTCCACCAGCAGGAAGTGGGTCGGCGCCGCGCCCGCGCAGATCCCCGACCCGATGCAGCGGGTGGGGTCGACGAAGACCCGCCACCGGGCGGCGTCGCGCCCCGCGCCGCCGGCGCTCACCGGCACCACCGCCCGGCCGTCACCGCCCGCTCGGCGCTCACCAGGACACCGGCATCGCGGTCAGGCCCCGGACCAGCAGGCCGCTCTTCCAGGTCAGCTCGGACTCCGGCACCGCGAGCCGCAGCCCCGGGGTACGCCGCAGCAGGGTCTCCAGCACCACCTGAAGCTCCATCCGGGCCAGTTGCGCCCCGACGCAGTGGTGCACGCCGTGCCCGAACCCCACGTGCGGATTGACCTCCCGGGCCAGGTCCAACCGGTCCGGGTCGGCGAAGACCCGCTCGTCCCGGTTGGCCGAGTGGATCGACACCACCACCGGCTCACCGGCCCGGACCAGTTCGCCGCCGAGTTCGACGTCCTCGAGGGCGTACCGGGGGAAGGCGGCGGTCGCGCCGAGCGGGATGAAGCGCATCAGTTCCTCGACCGCCGTCGGCACCAGGGCGGGGTCGGCGCGGAGCCGCTCCCAGCCGTCCGGCTCGGTCAGCAGGACGTACACCATGTTGGGGATCTGGGTCACGGTGGTCTCGTGCCCGGCGGCGAGCAGGCCGGCGGCGAGCCGTACCACCTCCTCCTCGCTGAGCCGGTCGGCGTGCTCGTCGCGCGCCCGGACCATCGCGCCGATCAGGTCGTCGGTCGGGGCGCTCCGCCGCTGGGCGATCAGCCCGGCCATGTACCCCAGCAGCTGCTCGACGTAGCTCTCGGCCACCTCGGGTGACAGCGACGTGGTCGAGACGATCGCCTCCGACCAGGTGTGGAAGCGGTCCTGGTCGGTGACGGGCACCCCGAGCAGGTCACAGATGACCCGGATCGGCAACGGGGTGGCCAGGTGGGCGACGAGGTCGGCCGGGGGGCCGGCGGCGACCATGCCGTCGACCAGCTCCTCGGCGACCGACCGGGTACGCGGGCGCAGCTCCTCCACCCGGCGGGCGGTGAACGCCTTCGCGACCAGCCGGCGCAGCCGGGTGTGTTCCGGCGGGTCCATCTGGAGGATGCCCGTGTCGGTCTGCCGTGGACTGTTGCGGGGCTCGTCCCGGCCGACGGAGGCGGCCCGGCTGAAGCGCGGGTCACCGAGCACGGTCCGCACGTCGGCGTGCCGGGTGGCCAGCCAGGCGGGCTCCCCGAACGGCATCCGGATCCGGCTCAGCGGCTGCTCGTGACGCAGCCGGGCGTAGCGGGGGTCGACGTCGAGCCGGTGGGGTTCGCTGAACGGGTAGGGCTGCGGGATGGTCGGCTGGGCAGTCTCGGTCACCGGGGGTGGCTCCCTCTGGTCCGCGGCCCGCCGCGCCGGGCGGGGCCGTCCGCTCCGCACGACTCCACGGTGAGTCATGCCACGACTGCGGATCGTAGCGAGCCCGGTCGATGCTGACCAGAGCGCGGGACACCCGGACACGCCGCTGCCGGACCACCCAGCGGGTGGTCCGGCAGCGGAAACGCGAGGTCAGCGGCCCTGGTCGCCCTCACCCGTACGCGCCTGCGCCATGTCGACGGCCTTGTCGGTCTGCTCGTCGTACTTGCCACCGGTGCGCTGGTCGGCGTAGTCGCCGGCCTTCTCCATGCCCTGGTCGACCTGCTTGTCGTGCTTGTCCGCGAAGTCCTTGGCCTTGTCCATGAAGTCACTCATGACGGTCCTCCTCACTCGGTACCTTCTGCGTTCCCTCGCCTCCCGGGCGCAAACACCGCCGTAGGATCGCGGCGACTCCTCCGGAAGGGGTACGAGCCGTGCACCGACGCCATCTCGGGACGCCGTTGGCCGCCGCCCTGTCGACCCTGGTGCTGGCCGCCGGCTGCGGCACGGACGACGCCGCCGCGCCGTCCCACTGGAGCGCCCCGCCCACTCCGCCGGCCACCGCGACAGCCGTACCACCGGCCGCCGCCGCGCCGGCGGCCACCCCCGCGACCGCCGACTGCCCCCGTCCCGGACCGGCACCTCGTTCCAGCAGCGCCCTCGACCCGACCGCGGCGTCGTACCTCGGCCGGGCCGGCACTGACAGCGCCAACGCGGTGGACGTCGCGCCGAGCTGCGAGATCGTGGTGGGCGGCCGGTTCACCGACGTGCGCGGCACCGCCACCACCACGCTCGGCCGGGGCAGCGGCGCCGTGCTGCGCCTGGACGGCACCGGTCGCCGGCTGCTCGGGGTCACCCGCCTCGCCGGGACGGTCGAGGACCTGGAGGTGCGGCGCGGGGGCGGGGAAATCGCCGTCGCCACCGGCCGGGGCGTCCTGCTGCTCGCCCCGGACGCGAGCGCCGTGCGCTGGCAGCGCCCGGGGCCGGCCGGCCGGGTCGCGGTCGGCTCCGCCGGCACCGTCGCCGCCGTCGTGGGCGGGGTGGTCCGGGTGTACGACCCGCGCGGCGCGACGCTGGCCACCATCCGCCCCGACGGCCGCAAGGTCGCCGACGTGGCCGTCGACGACCGCACCGGACTGGTCTTCGTCGGCGGCTACCGGCAGGTGGCCGCCGGCCCGTGCGTGCCCGTGCAGATCCCGTACCTGCACGCGTACGACCGGCGGGGAACGCTGCGCTGGCGGGCGTACGACCATCCCGCCGAGCGGCTCGGCGACCGCTGCGCGGACAGCCGGGTCGAACGGGTGGCGCTCGGCCGCGACGGAAAGCTCTACCTGGCCGGGGTCACCGACGGCGGGAACAGCGTCTTCGGGCGCTCGGCGGCGGACGTGGACCGGCCCGCGCCGAACGTGGCGACCGACAAGTTCACCCAGCCGTTCAACACCTCCAACGCGCAGCAGAGCTACCTGGCCCGCTTCGACCCGGCGACCGGCCGGCAGCTCGCCGGCCAGCACCTGCTCGCCCGGATCGACACCAAGGGCGACCGGGGCAACACCATCACGCCGTACGCGGTGACCGCCGACGAACGCGGCCGGGTGTACGCGGGCGGCGTGTCCGCGTACCAGATCGCCGACCGGGGGCGGATCACCCTGGGTGGACGCCGCCTCGCCCCGTACGCCGGTGGGGACGCCTGGCTGCTGGTGCTCTCGGCCGACCTGAAACGGCGTACCACCTGGGTGGTCTTCACCGACGGCGGCGCCGGCGCGGTACGCGGCGTGGCCGCCGGCTCCGGGGTGGCGGCGGCCGCCGCCCGGGTGGACAAGGGTCCGTTCCACCGCACCCGGCCGGTGCAACCCGTCGCCGGCGGCGGCTACCTGGCGGTCTGGCCGGGACTGTCCTGAGCGGAACCCCACGGCCGGGAGCGCGTTGATCCATCGGTGGGTGTCGGAGCGCCCCGGTACGGGTATCGATGCCGCCGAGACCGAGGAGGACCGACGTGGTCGAGGACGGTGACGGGCGTACGCCCGGGATGACGGCGGCGGGCGCCCGCCCCGAACCACGACAAGCCTGGGCGGCGCTGCCCTGGCTGGTCCGGTCGGCGGTGGTGTGGGGCGCCTGCCTGGTGGTCGTGGTGGTCGCGCTCTACCTGCTGGGACGGGTGGCGGTGCTGCTGGCGCCGCTGGCGATCGCCCTGGCGGTGACGCTCTTCCTCGCCGCGCTGCTCGACCCGGTGCTGCTGCGCCTGCGCCGGTGGCGGGTGCCGGCGGCCCCGGCGGCGCTGCTGTCGCTCCTGCTGCTGCTCGGCATCCTGGTCGGCGTCGGCGTGCTGGTGTGGAACCTGACCGCCGCCCAGTTCGGCGCGCTCAGCCAGGAGTTGGGCGAGGGCGTCCAGCGCAGCCGCGACTTCGTCACCTCCACCCTGCCGGTGAGCGACGCGCAGCTGGACCGGCTCATCCAGCAGGTCCGCTCCGGCCTCGGCGGCGGCTTCGACCCGATCGGCGGCGCCCGGACGGCCGCCGAGGTGGCCGGTTCCACCCTGCTCGCCCTGGTGCTGCTCTTCTTCCTGCTCAAGGACGGCCGGTCGATGTGGCAGTGGCTGCTGCGCCGGACCACCGGCCCGAACCGCGACGTGACCGCCGAGGCCGGCCGGGCCGGGTGGCGGACGCTCAGCGCGTACAGCCGGGGCACGATGCTCATCGCGGCGATCGACGCGATCGGCATCGGGCTGTCCCTGGTGGTGCTCCGGGTGCCGCTCGCCCTGCCGCTGGCGCTGATCACCTTCCTCGGCGGCTTCATCCCGATCATCGGCGCGACGGTCGCCGGCGCGGTCGCCGTACTCGTGGCGCTGGCCGCCAAGGGCCCGGCGACGGCGCTGCTCGTGCTGGCCGCGGTGATCGCCGTCCAGCAGATCGAGGGCAACCTGCTGGAGCCGCTGATCATGAAGCGGCAGGTCCGGCTGCACCCGGCGGTGATCCTGGTGGTGGTCACCGCGGGCACGCTGATCGCCGGCATCGCGGGCGCCTTCGTCTCGGTGCCGATCGCCGCCGTCACCTACCGGGTGGTCGACACCGTCCAGCGCCACCGCGAACAACTCGCCGCCACCCGCCCCACCCCAC
>NZ_JBPQTL010000018.1:0-76169 GCF_051386295.1 Micromonospora sp. URMC 105
GGTCAGGCGGGTGGGGGGCGCCATTGGGCGGCGGCGGAGGCGGCGCTGGAGAGCAGGCGGGGGCTGATCGTGCCGAGGGCGGCGTCCCGGGCCCGCAGGGCCAGCCGGCCCCGGGCCTGCAGGACCGCCGACATCCGGCGGGTCTGCCGCACCACCGTCGCCGCGCGGGGGCGGCGCAACCGGTCGTACGCCTGCACCGCGTCGGGTAGCCGGGACTCGCGCAGCAGCGAGGAGAGGGTGGCGGCGTCCTCGAAGGCGAGGCAGGCGCCCTGCCCCAGGTGCGGCGGCATGGCGTGGGCCGCGTCGCCGAGCAGCACCACCCCGCCGGGGCCGGCCGGGAAGCCGTACGCCCGGGGCAGCGGGCGCAGCTCGCGGACCTCCTGCTGCACCAGGTCGGCCGGGTCGGTGGCGTCGAGCAGGTCGCCGATCGGGGCGGGCCAGCCGGCGTACCAGCGCTTGAGCAGGGCGAGCTGCGTCTCCGGGGGCTCGGGGCGGGGCGCTCCGGCGGCGGTGGCGACCCAGTAGATGCCGCCCCGGCGGGAGGCGCCGGAGGAGCCGCGCTCCCCCAGCGAAGCGGCCACGAAGCGGTAGCCCGCGCCCAGCACCTCACCGCCGACCGGCTGGTCGGCCGGCAGCCGGGGTGCCCGGTACCAGGGGATGACCGCCCGCCAGGCCGCGCAGCCGGAGCTGACCACGGCCGAGGAGGGGGCGAGCCGGCGGCGTACCGCGCTGTCGGTGCCGTCGGCCGCCACCACCAGGTCGGCCTCGACCAGGTGCCCGGCGGTGCCGACCGCGGGCCGCTGGCCGGGGCCGACCCGCACGGTGTCCACGGCCACGCCGGTACGCAGCTCCACCCGGTCGCCGAGCCCGGCGATCAACGCGTCGTGCAGATCCTCCCGGTGCACCACCACCGGCATCCGGTCGGCCGGGGTCGGCCGCGGCTGGACCAGCCAGTGGCCGTCCGGGCGGCGCACCCCGGCGTCGGGCAGCGGGGTGGCGATCGCGTCCAGCCCGGCGCCGAGGCCGAGCGCGTGCAGCGCGCGTACCCCGTTGGGCCAGAGCACCACGGCCGTGGCCTCCGGGCGGACCCGGTCCGCCCGTTCGAGCAGGGTGACCTGCCAGCCGGAGCGGGCCAGCGTGCCGGCCACCGCCAGCCCGCCGAGCCCGGCGCCGACCACCACCGCGGTGCGCATCCCCGCCCCGCTCAGCTGTCCCGGTCGGTGGGCCGGGCGCCGGCGGCGCCCGCCCGGTCGTCCCGCTCCGGCACGTCGCCGTCACCGTCGCGCCCAGCGGCGGCGTCGGGGTCGGGGTCGCCCGAGGGCTCGTCGTCGGTCGCCGGGCGCGTCTCGGCCTCGGGCTCGCCGGGGACCTCGCCGGTCTCCCGGTACGCCCGGAACTGTTCCTCGCTGACCGTCCGGTAGCCCTCCGGGGCGACCGCCCGGGGCCCGTTCTCGGTGCGGGAGAGATCGACCTGGGAGACGTCCCCACCGGCCGGCGGGGCCGGGACGGTCGGCCCGCCCACCGGGATCACGTACTCGCGCGGGCCGCGCACCCGCAGGAAGTAGATCAGCGCGCCGATGAAGACCAGGCCGGCGGTCCAGACGTTGAGGCGGACGCCGAGGATCCGGTTCGCCTCGTCGTTGCGCATGATCTCGATCCAGAACCGGCCGGCGGTGTAGCCCATCACGTAGAGCGCGAAGGCCCGGCCCTTGCCGAACTTGAACCGGCGGTCGAGGGCGAACACCAGGGCGGCGACGCCGACGTTCCACAGCGCCTCGTAGAGGAACGTCGGGTGGTAGAGCCCCGGCTCCAGGACCGGCTGGCCGGAGGCGTCCCGCAGCGCCCGCCCCGGGTCGGCCGGGTCCATCCGGTGGATCTCCAGCCCCCAGGGCAGCGTGGTCCGGCCGCCGTAGAGCTCGTTGTTGAACCAGTTGCCGAACCGGCCGACCGCCTGGGCCAGCGGCAGGCCGGGGGCGAGCGCGTCGGCCACCACGGCGAACGGGAGGCCGAGCTGCCGGGCGGCGATCCAGGCACCGACCGCGCCGCCGGCCACCGCGCCCCAGATGCCGAGACCGCCCTCCCAGATGGCGAACGCCTTCAGCGGTTCGCCACCGGCGCCAAAGTACTTCTCCGGCGAGGTGATCACGTGGTAGATCCGGGCGCCGACGATGCCGGCCGGAACCGCCCAGACCGCGATGTCGAGCACCGCGCCGGGAGCGACGCCGCGCTGGCGCAGCCGGCGCTCGGTGATCCAGCAGGCCAGCACGATGCCGAGGATGATGCAGAGCGCGTAGGCCCGGATCGGCACCGGCCCGAGCTGCCAGACCGCGGTGGTCGGGCTCGGCAGGGCCGCCTGGGGGCTCAACGAGGCGAGGGTCACGGGTGAAGAGGCTACCGTTGCGCACCGCATCCGCGGCACCCCGGTCCGCCGCACTTCGGCCTCGGATGACTTCCGGTTTGCCGGGCCGTACGCTCTTTGTCCATGAGCACGCTCACCTGGGCGGTCGCCGCGGTCCTGACCGACGAGGCCGGTCGGGTGCTGCTGTGCCGGCGCGACCGCGGCGGGCGGTGGGCGTTGCCCGGTGGACGGCTGCACCGCCTGGAGTGCCCGACCGGCGCGGTGGCGGGCGAGGTACGGCGGGAGTCCGGGTGCCCCGTCGAGGTGGCCGACCTGGTCGGCCTCTACCACCTCAGCGGCTCGCCCTGCGGCGGGCCGCCGACGCCGGACCCCCTGCCGGACGTGCTGGTGCACGTGTTCCGGGCGCGCGCCCACCGGGACGCGGCCCTCGCCCCGCCGGCCGGGTACACGCTCTCCTGGCACCTGCCGGACCGGCTGCCGGCGGAGGTCACCCCGGTCACCCGGGCCGCCGTCGCCGACGCCCGGGCCGGACGCTCAGGGGTACTGCGCGACCTGCGTCCCGACCCGGCGACGGGCAACCCGACGGGCGATTCCGTCCCGCCCGCGCCGCGTGGCGCGTCGACGGTCCGGCCCACGCCCTGACCGTCGGAGCGGCCCTGGGCCGCGGGGCGCGCTCCTGTCTGCGGCGGGTCGGGGTGTCCCGGCTTCGGGACATCCCGGCACACCGCAAACCGGGTTGATCACGGTCTGCGGAGCGCGAAACCCGGACGTGTTCAGCGGACGGGGTGGCGGACGCCCTCGGCGAGTTCGGCGCTGAGCGTGCGCAGCGCGGTCAGCCCGGCGGCGAGGTCGGGGGCGTCGAGCACGCAGCGGACCAGGGCGCTGCCCACGATCACGCCGTCGGCGTACCCGGCGACGGTGGCGGCCTGGGCGCCGGTGCCCACGCCGAGGCCGACGCCGACCGGCAGGTCGGTGACCTCGCGGAGCCGGGAGACCAGGACCGGCGCGGCGTCCGAGGTCTGCGCCCGGGCGCCGGTGACGCCCATGAGCGCGGTGGCGTAGACGAAGCCGCGGCAGTGCTCGACGGTCATCTTGAGCCGCGCGTCGGTGGACGAGGGCGAGACCAGGAAGGTGCGGTCCAGGCCGTGGGCGTCCGAGGCGGCCAGCCACTCGCCGGCCTCGTCGGGGATCAGGTCCGGGGTGATCAGGCCGGTGCCGCCGGCGGCGGCGAGGTCGCGGGCGAACGCGTCGGCGCCGTACTGCTCGATCGGGTTCCAGTAGGTCATGGTGACCACCGGCGCGCCGGTGGCCGCCACCGCCTCGATGATGCGCAGCGTGTCGGCGGTGCGGACCCCGCCGGCCAGGGCGATGTCGCTGGCCCGCTGGATCACCGGCCCGTCCATCACCGGGTCGGAGTAGGGAATCTCCACCTCGATGACGTCGACGCCCGCCTCGACCATGGCGGTCATCGCGGCGATGCTGCCCTCGACGGTCGGGAAGCCGGCCGGCATGCAGCCGACCAGCAGGGCCCGCCCGTCGGCGCGGGCCTTGTCGAAGGCCACCCCGATCCGACTCACGCTGTCACTCCTTGTCGAGGATGCCGAAGTACTCGCCGGCGGTGTGCACGTCCTTGTCACCCCGCCCGGAGAGGTTGACCACGATGACCGGCTCCCGGCCGAGTTCGGCGGCGAGCCGGGGGGCGATCGCCAGCGCACCGGCGAGCGCGTGCGAGCTCTCGATCGCCGGAATGATCCCCTCGGTACGGCAGAGCAGCTCGAACGCGGCCATCGCCTCGCGGTCGGTCACCGGCAGGTAGGTGGCCCGGCCGCTGTCGTGCAGCCAGGCGTGCTCCGGGCCGACGCCCGGGTAGTCCAGGCCCGCGGAGATCGAGTGCGACTCGATGGTCTGGCCGTCGGCGTTCTGCAGCACGTAGGTGCGGGTGCCGTGCAGCACGCCGGAGGTGCCGCCGGTGATGCTGGCCGCGTGCCGCCCGGTCTCCACCCCGTCGCCGCCGGCCTCGAAGCCGTACAGCCGCACGTCGGCGTCGTCGACGAAGGCGTGGAAGATGCCCAGCGCGTTGGAGCCGCCGCCGACGCAGGCGGCGACCGCGTCCGGCAGCGAGCCGGTCAGGTCGAGGCACTGCCGGCGGGCCTCCTCGCCGATGCCGCGCACGAAGTCCCGGACCATCTCGGGGAACGGGTGCGGGCCGGCGGCGGTGCCGATCAGGTAGTGGGTGTCGTCGACGTTGGCGACCCAGTCCCGCATCGCCTCGTTCATCGCGTCCTTGAGGGTGCGCGAGCCGGTGGTGACCGGGACGACCGTCGCGCCGAGCATCCGCATCCGGGCCACGTTGAGCGCCTGCCGCTCGGTGTCGACCTCGCCCATGTAGACCACGCAGTCGAGGTCGAACAGGGCGGCCGCGGTGGCGGTGGCCACCCCGTGCTGGCCGGCGCCGGTCTCGGCGATCACCCGGGTCTTGCCCATCCGCTTGGTCAGCAGGGCCTGGCCCAGCACGTTGCGCACCTTGTGCGCCCCGGTGTGGTTGAGGTCCTCCCGCTTGAGCAGCACCCGGGCGCCCACCTTCGCGGAGAACCGCTCGGCGGAGTACAGCAGCGACGGGGTGCCGGCGTAGTCGCGCAGCAGGGCGTCGAACTCGGCGAGGAAGGCCGGATCGGTCATCGCCTTGCGGTACGCGGCGTCCAGCTCGTCCAGCGCCGCGACCAGCGCCTCCGGCACGAACCGCCCGCCGAAGCGGCCGAAGTGACCGGCGGCGTCGGGAAGCTGGCCGGCCGGAGCCGAGGCGTCGGCGCTCATCACGGTGTCCTCTCGCTGCTGACGTCTCCCGGGCGCGGGATCAGCGCACCGGGCGGGGCGTTGCCGGGTGGTTCCCGGCGTTGACCAGCTCGGAGACCGCCTCGCGGGGGCTCTTCTGGGTGACCAGGCCCTCACCCACCAGCACGGCGTCGGCGCCGGCCGAGGCGTACCGGATGAGGTCGTGCGGGCCACGCACGCCGGACTCGGCGATCTTGACGACGCTGCTGGGCAGGCCGGGCGCGATCCGCTCGAAGACCGACCGGTCGACCTCCAGGGTACGCAGGTCGCGGGCGTTGACCCCGATCACCTGCGCACCGGCCTCCAGGGCGCGGTCGGCCTCCTCCTCGTCGTGCACCTCGACCAGTGCGGTCATGCCGAGCGACTCGATCCGCTCCAGCAGGCCCATCAGCACGTTCTGTTCGAGGGCGGCGACGATCAGCAGCACCAGGTCGGCGCCGTGCGCGCGGGCCTCGTGCACCTGGTAGCTGGAGACCACGAAGTCCTTGCGCAGGACCGGCACCCGCACGGCGGCCCGGACGGCGGCCAGGTCGTCCAGCGAGCCGCCGAACCAGCGCCCCTCGGTCAGCACGCTGATCGCCCGCGCGCCACCGGCGGCGTACTGCCCGGCCAGCTCGGCCGGATCGGCGATCTCGGCCAGCCGGCCCTTGGACGGCGAGGAGCGCTTGACCTCCGCGATCACCGCCACGCCGGGCCGGCGCAGGGCCGCGTACGCGTCCAGCGGTGGCGGCGCGGCGGCGGCCAGCTCACGGATCCGCTCCAGCGGAACCTGCTCCTGTCGCCGCGCCACGTCCTCGCGGACGCCGGCCAGGATCTCGTCGAGCACGCTTCCGGACCCGGCCGAACCGGCCTCGTCCCCCTCCGCGTGCGCATGCTCAGCAGTCACCAACGGACTCCCCTCTCCGGGTGTCATGGGCCGATGCTAGGGGGCGGCAGCTGGCGGCGGGTGCCGGGGGTATGGCGCTCCTCACGAAATGGGCTGTGGCATGATGGCCGACTTCCGGTGAACGCGATGTCACGCAGCGCCACCTCTTCCGCCGACCGGCCCGCCTGCCTGCGGCGGAGCCGTCCCGCGAGCATCGATCTTCGCCCATGAACAATGAGAGCACGGCGGCCGGTCCCGCGCAGTGCAATGACGTCCATCGATGCTGTGAGCAAGCTCAAGGATGAACGGCCCTAGTCAGCTCGTTCGCCTCGACGGACAGTTGATCCGGCCGTCACCACGGTGAAACGTGAACGGGGCAGCCTGTCCACCGGCAGACTCGATGACGCGCCTGCCGCAACGTCGGACTCCACCTGCGGGGTGACCTCATGAGCACGACCGAGCCGAACGCCATCGGACTCACCACCATCTCCCGCACCGTCGCGTCGCTGGCCGTCGGCGTGGTGCACACCCTGGAACGTGCCGTGGTGGGCGAGGGCCGGATGCGTACCGCGCGCGGCAACGCCTGGGAGGCCGTCTGCGCCGACCGGGCCCGCGCCGACCAGCGGGCCGAACTGGACCGCCTGGTGGCCGAACTGGCCGCCGCGCGGGCCGCAGCCCGGGACCGCCGCGAGGTCCGCGAGCGGCAGCCGGTCAGCTGACCGTCGGGTCCTCGCCCCGGTCCAGCGCGTCCCACGCCTCGCGGGTGCCCCGCTCGGCGGCCGGGCGCCCGCCGGCCCCGGCCGCACCGCCGCCGCGGCGCTCGTACCGGGCGCCCATCGCCGGCCAGCGCTGACCGCGGGCCGCGGTGAGCGCACCGCCGAGCGCCGCCAGCGCCCCGCCGAGCAGGCAGAGCGCCGGCCACTGCCGGCTCACCTCGCCGTCGAAGGCGGCGAGCAGCCCGTAGCCGCCGCCGGCCGCCACCGCCGCGCCGAGCAGGGCCAGCAGCCCGCCCAGCAGGCGGCGGGCGCGACCCCGGGTGGCCAGCACCGCGCCGCCGCCGGCCAGCCCGACCAGCGCCAGCGCCGACAGCCAGGGCAGCAGGTCCGCGCCCGTGCGGCCCTCCCGGGCCGACGGCAGCGACCCGCGCGGGGTCACCTCCACCACCCAGGTCCGGGTCACCGCCCAGAAGGCCAGGCCCGCCCCGGCCAGGCAGAGCAGCACCGCGTACGCCAGCTCGCGCCGGCCCGGCGCGGACGGCGTATCCGCCCGGGCGGGGGTGTCCGGCGCGGCGGGCGTGTCCGGACCGGTCACCGGGTCGCTCATCGGGCGGGCCGGAGGGTCTCGGCGGCGGCGATGGCGGCGAGCACCGCGGCGGCCTTGTTCCGGGTCTCCTGGTCCTCGCCGGCCGGATCGGAATCGGCCACCACCCCGGCCCCGGCCTGCACGTACGCCCGCCCGTCGCGGATCAGCGCGGTGCGGATGGCGATCGCCATGTCCAGGTCGCCGCCGAAGCCGAAGTAGCCCACGGTGCCGCCGTAGAGGCCCCGCCGGACCGGTTCCAGCTCCTCGATGATCTCCATGGCGCGTACTTTCGGGGCGCCGGAGAGGGTGCCGGCCGGGAAGGTGGCGGCGAGCGCGTCGAAGGCCGTCCGGTCCGCACGCAGCGTGCCCACCACGGTGGAGACGATGTGCATCACGTGGCTGTACCGCTCGATGGTGGCGAACTCCGGCACCTCCACGGTGCCCGGGCGGCACACCCGGCCCAGGTCGTTGCGGCCCAGGTCGACCAGCATCACGTGCTCGGCCCGCTCCTTGGGGTCGGCGAGCAGTTCCGCGGCGAGGTGGGTGTCGGCGTCGGCGGTGGCGCCCCGCGGCCGGGTGCCGGCGATCGGGTGCAGCAGCGCCCGCCGCTGCCCGTCCGGCCCGGCGTTGACCTTCAGGTGCGCCTCCGGGGACGAGCCGACGATGTCGAAGCCGTCGAAGCGCAGCAGGTACATGTACGGGCTGGGGTTGGTGGTGCGCAGCACCCGGTAGACGTCCAGCGGGTCGGCGTGGGTGTCCCGCTCGAAGCGCTGGGCGAGCACGATCTGGAAGCACTCGCCGGCCCGGATCGCCTCCTTGGCCGCCTCGACCGCCTTCGGGTAGCCGCCGTCCGGGGTCCGGCTGACCACCTCGCCGGCCGGCGGCCGGCCGACGGTGGAGATCATGGGCGGAATCGGTCGGGACAGCGCGGTGGTCATCGCGTCGAGCCGCCCCACCGCGTGGTGGTAGGCCGCCGCGACCAGCGCCTGGCGGTCCGGTGCGTCCAGCGGCGGCAGCACCGCGTTGGCGACCAGGATCGCCGAGCCGTCGTAGTGGTCGAGCACCACCAGGTCGGTGGCGAGCATCATGCCCAGCTCCGGCATCCCGAGGTCGTCCTCGGTCAGCTCGGGCAGCCGCTCGAAGCGCCGGATCAGGTCGTAGCCCAGGTAGCCCACCATGCCGCCGGTCAGCGGCGGCATGTCGCTGGCCGGGTCCCAGACCGGACCGGCGAGCGCCTCGACGGTCTCGCGCAGCACCTCGACCGGGTCGCCGGAGGACGGCACCCCGGCCGGGGGCCGGCCGGTCCAGACCGCGACGCCGTCCCGCTCGATCAGCGTCGCGCCGCTGCGCACACCGATGAACGAGTACCGGGACCAGGACATCCCGGCCGAGCCGACGCCCTGCTCGGCGGACTCCAGCAGGAACGTGCCCGGGCCACCGGCGAGCTTGCGGTAGACGCCCACCGGGGTCTCCGCGTCGGCCAGCAGCCGCCGGGTCACCGGCACCACCCGCCAGCGGGCGGCCAGCTCGGTGAAGTCGCCCAGGTCGGGGCTCAGGGTGCCGTCGGTCATCGCCGGGCCTGCCTCTCGTCTGCGCGGGCGCGCTGCGGTCGCGCCCCGCGGTCCGCGCTCACCGCTCGCTCCCGGCGCCGCTCACCGGCAGCTCGGTGAAGAAGCAGGTGCGGTGCCCGGTGTGACAGGCCGCCCCGACCTGGTCGACGCTGACCAGCAGCGCGTCGCCGTCACAGTCCAGCGCGACCGAGCGGACGTACTGGTGGTGGCCGGAGGTGGCCCCCTTGACCCAGTACTCCTGCCGGCTGCGCGACCAGTAGGTGGCCCGGCCGGTGGTCAGCGTGCGGTGCAGCGCCTCGTCGTCCATCCAGGCGACCATCAGCACCTCGCCGGTGTCGTGCTGCCGCACCACGGCGGCGACCAGGCCGTCGGGGGTGCGGCGCAGCCGGGCGGCGACGGCCGGATCGAGGCGGGACGGGCGGACCGCGCCGGCGTCGGCGTCGCTCGGGGAAGACTCAGTCACGGGCACAGTGACCCATTGTCCCGCACGCGGCGCGGGCACCTGCGGGGCGTACCCGTCCCGGCGGGCCGCCCGGGCGAGCTGGGCGACGTAGCGGTCCAGCCGCCCGTCGGCGAGCGCCGCGGCCAGGCCCGGCCCGGCCACCTCCGCGATCCGGTCGGCGTACGGCCGGACCAGCGGGACGACCCCGGCGACCAGGCGCGCCGCGGCGGCGCCGAGCCGGCCGGTGGAGCCGGGGCGCAGCCCGAGGCAGAGCAGCATGTCGTCGCGGTAGCCCGGCGGGGCGACCGGCAGCGCGAGGGCGGCGGCGAAGGCGGCTCGCCGGGACACCACCCGCACGCTCGGATTGGCCAGTCGCAGCACCGAGGGGCAGAGCCGGGCCAGATCGGCGGCGGCGAGGCGTACCCCGAGGTGGTCGCCGGCGGCGCGGGCGCCGGCCACCTTGCCCAGCGTCGCCACCAGCTCCTCCAGCCGGGGCTGGTCGGCGGGCTGGCAGAGCACCGGCAGGTCGATCCGGGGCCGCCAGCCCTCCTCGGCCCAGAGCAGCCGGACCGGCGCGGTGACCGGCAGGCCGAACGCCCAGTCGGCCGGCTCGCCGAGCCGGTCGACCCAGGAGCGGACGTCCCGGGCGGCCACCGAGACGTGCACCAGCCGGCCGTCGACCTCCACCAGGTAGGCCTGACGGGCGGCGTACGGGGTGCGGCCGGCACCGGTGGACTCTCCCGCCGCGCCGACGGTGGCCGGGGCGGACCGGTCGTCGTCGGCGACGAGCACGTCGAAATCGACGTCGCTGTGCGCCGTGGCGGCCCGTCGGGCGTGGCTGCCGCGCAGCAGGATTCCGACGACGGGGCGCTCGGCACCCTCGCGCAGCCGGGTCGCCCAGTCGTCGAAGAATGCACCCGCCAACAACGGAGCGTGATCCACCGCGCCATCGTGCCGTACGTCCGATCGGGGTGCAATGCCCGATGACGGACCTGGTGTCCGATGAGGAGGCTAGTGCCCCACGGTTCGCATTGATGCCTCGGGATACCTTTCGCCGGCGACGGCGTCGGCGGGAACCGCCGCGCGGAGCCGGTCCCGCTGCGCCGGGGTGAGCCGGATCTCGGCCGCCGCCGCGTTCTCCTCCAGGTAGCGGACCCGCTTGGTGCCGGGGATCGGCAGGACGTCCTCGCCCTGGGCCAGCAGCCAGGCCAGCGCGGCCTGGGCCGGGGTGCAGCCGATCTCCTCGGCCACCGCGCGCACCGCCGCGACCAGCCGCAGGTTGGCGTCGAGGTTGCCCTCCGCGAAGCGCGGCACGCCGGCCCGCCAGTCGTCGGCGGCGAGCTGGTCGCGCCCGCCGATCGCCCCGGTGAGCAGCCCCCGCCCGACCGGCGAGTACGCCACCAGCGCCACCCCCAGCTCCCGGCAGGTGTCCAGCATCTCCCCCTCGACGTCCCGGGTGAACAGCGAGTACTCCATCTGCACCGCGGCGACCGGGTGCACCGCGTGCACCGCGTGCGCCGCGCGCAGCGTGGCCGGGCTGACCTCGCTGAGCCCGATCAGGCGGACCTTGCCGGCCGCGACCAGCTCGGCCATCGCGCCGACGGTCTCCTCGATCGGGGTGCCCGGGTCGCGCCGGTGCAGGTAGTACAGGTCGATGGTGTCGATGCCGAGCCGGCCCAGCGAGGCGTCGCAGGCCTCGCGGGCCCAGGCGGCGCTGCTGTCCACGTACGCGCCGGGGGTGCCGGTGCCGCCGGAGCCGTCGCCACGGGTGCGGTTGCCGAACTTGGTGGCCAGGAAGACCTCGTCGCGGCGGGCACGCAGCACCGGGGCGAGCAGTCGCTCGTTCGCGCCGGCGCCGTACATGTCGGCCGTGTCCAGGTGATCGACGCCCAGGTCCAGGGCCCGGTGCAGGGTACGGGTGGACTCGGCGTCGTCGCGACCGCCGTAGGCGAAGCTCATCCCCATGCAGCCCAGCCCGATGGCCGAGACCTCGGGGCCGGCGGCCCCCATCCGACGGCGGATCATCGTCCCTCCTCGGCCTTGCGGTAGATGTCGATCTTGTAGTTGAGCACCTTGAGGTCCTCCTCGAGTTCGGCCATCCGGGCCAGCACCCGGGCCCGGTGCGCCTCGAACAGCGCCCGTCGGGCGCCCAGCGTCCGGTCCCCGAGCCGGGCCAGCTCGGCGTAGCGGCGCATGTCGCGCACCGGCATCCCGGTCCGGCGCAGCCGGGTGAGCAGGCGCAGCCAGTCCAGGTCGGCACCGGTGTAGCGGCGTCGGCCCGCCGAGTCCCGCCCGACCGGGGCGACGAGCCCCTCCTGCTCGTACCAGCGCAGCGTGTAGGTGGTCAGGCCGACCCGGGCCGCTGCCTCGCCCACGGAGATGCCCGTCTCCTGCGTGCTGATGTCCACGCCGCCAGGCTTCCAGTTCGAGAGCACTCGAAGTCAACCGTTGCGGCCGGACACGTATCTCATCTAGCGTTGAGTTCAACATGTGATGAGTTTTGGAGGTGGGCGGTGGAGGACGCGATCTCAGTCCGCGACCTGGTCGTCGACCGGGGCCGGCGGAGGGTGCTGCACGGCATCGGCTGCACCGTTCCCCGGGGCTCGGTGACCGGGCTGCTCGGCCCCAGCGGCAGCGGCAAGACCACCCTGATGCGGGCGGTGGTCGGGGTCCAGGTGATCACCTCGGGCACGGTCACCGTGCTGGGCCGGCCGGCCGGCACGGCGGAGCTGCGCCACCGGGTCGGCTACCTGACCCAGGCGCCCAGCGTCTACGCCGACCTGACCGTGCGGGAGAACGCGCGCTACTTCGCGGCGTTGCAGGGCCGGCCCGCGGCCGACGCCGACCGGGCGATGGCCGACGTCGGGCTGGCCGACGCGGCCACCCAGCTCGTCGGCACCCTCTCCGGCGGGCAACGCAGCCGCGCCTCGCTGGCCTGCGCCCTGGTCGGCGCGCCGGAGCTGGTCATCCTCGACGAGCCGACGGTCGGGCAGGACCCGGTGCTGCGGGCCGACCTGTGGGCCCGGTTCCACGAGATGGCGGCGGCCGGCACCACGCTGCTGGTCTCCAGCCACGTGATGGACGAGGCGGCCCGCTGCGACCGGCTGCTGCTGATCCGGGAGGGCCGGCTGGTCGCCGACGACACTCCGGACGCGATCCGGGAACGCACCGGGGTCGACGACCTGGAAGAGGCGTTCCTGCGGTTGATCCGGTCGAGCGAGGCGGACCGTCGGCCCGCCGGCAAGGAGGCGTGATGAGTGCGAGGATCCTGGCCGCCACGACCGGGCGCATCCTGCGCCAGTTGCGGCACGACAAGCGGACGGTGGCGCTGCTGGTGCTGGTGCCGACGGTGCTGCTGACCCTGGTCTACTACATGTTCGCCGACCAGCCGACCGCACCCGGGCAGCCGTCGGCGTTCGACCGGATCGCCCTGATCATGCTGGGCTTCTTCCCGTTCATCGTGATGTTCCTGGTGACCAGCATCGCGATGCTGCGGGAACGGACCACCGGCACGCTGGAGCGGCTGCTCACCACCCCGCTGAACAAGCTCGACCTGCTCTTCGGCTACGGCATCGCGTTCGGGCTGGCCGGGGCGGTGCAGTCCACCGTCGCCGCGGCCGTGGCGTACTGGCTGTTCGGGATGGAGACCGCCGGCAGCGCCGGGCTGGTCATCCTGGTGGCGGCGCTCAACGCCGTGCTGGCCGTGGCGCTCGGGCTGTTCTGCAGCGCCTTCGCCCGCACCGAGTTCCAGGCGGTCCAGTTCATGCCGGTGGTGGTCGCCCCGCAGCTGCTGCTCTGCGGGCTCTTCGTGCCGCGCGGCGAGATGGCCGGCTGGCTCCAGGCGGTCAGCGACGCGCTCCCCCTGTCGTACGCGGTCGAGGCCCTGCAGGAGGTCGGCGCGCACGCCGAGCCGACCGGCACCATGTGGCGGGACGTGGCGATCGTCGCCGGCGCGGCGCTGGTCGCCCTGGTGCTGGCGGCGGCGACCCTGCGGCGGCGCAGCGGATGATGGCGCGTCGCACCGGCCGCCGTCCCGGCAACCCGGACACCCGGCAGGCCATCCTCGCCGCGGCCCGGACGGCCTTCGCCGAGCGCGGCTTCGACGCGGCCTCGATCCGGGTCATCGCCACCGCCGCCGGGGTCGACCCGGCGCTGGTGCACCACTACTTCGGCAGCAAGGAGGAGCTCTTCCGGGCCACCGTCGAGATCCCGCTGGACCCGGCGGAGCTGCTCCCCGAGGTGCTGGCCGGCGGGGCGGACGCCGTGGGCGAGCGGCTGGTCCGGACGTTCCTGCGGGTGTGGGACTCGCCGGCCGGCAAGGCGGCGGTGGCGCTGCTGCGCTCGGCGGTCAACAACGAGTGGACCGCCCGGTTGCTGCGGGAGTTCCTGGTCACCCAGGTGCTGCGCCGGGTGCTCGACCACCTCGACGTCCCCCCGGCGGAGCTGCCGCTGCGCGGCTCGCTGGTGGCCACCCAGGTCAGCGGGCTGGCCATGATGCGGTACGTCATCCGGTTGGAGCCGGTGGCCTCCGCCGATCCGGAGACCCTGGTGGCGGCGATCGGCCCGACTGTGCAGCGCTACCTCACCGGCGACCTGGGCTGACCCGCTCAGCGGCCGTCCGCCACCGGGCGGGCGGCCGCCGCGCGCGGGCAGAGCATCGGGTGCAGCAGCCGGGACAGCTCCGCCGGGTCGGCCACCGGGTGTCCGAAGGCCAGCCGGGCCCGCCGCCGGTCGCCGGGGCCGCCGTGCGCCACGACCAGGCCGTACCGGTCCAGCCGCACCACCCGGGGCTGCCCGCCCAGGTCGAGGCGGCGCCGCAGGTACGCGGTGACCTGGGGCTCGTGGTGCTCGGCCAGGTCGGCCAGCAGCTCGGGCTCCACCGGGTGCAGCGGGTCCGGCTCGGCGGCGGCGTACTCCCCGGGGTCGATCCGGCGCACCGAGTCGGCGTTCTCCAAGCGGGCCTCGGCCACCTCGAAGCGGTGCAGCCGGAAGCGGGTGCCGACGTCGAGCAGGTCCCCGGTCGGGTCGACGGCCGCGAAGTCGGCGGCGCCCCGACGGGCCTCCGCGCCCCGCAGCGGCGCCGCCCAGCCGGAGACCCAGGCCCGGCCGAGTGACGGCGCACCCGGGGCGGGGGGCAGGTCCAGCACGTCGAGCACCACGGCGACGTCGTCGTCCGCCCCCGGGTCCAGCTCGGCGGCGAGGTCGCTGACCACCGGTACGAGCATCAGCACCCGTCCCTCGGGGTCGGTGGCGTGCCGGACGTGGTACGGCCCCGGGCGGTGCGCGAGGTGGACCAGACCGGGCAACCGGCCGGCCACCAGGGTGCGGATGATCTCGGCGGGGCTCGGTCCCATCGGGGCACCTCCTGCATAGGTTAGGCTTACCTAAGTAGCACCCTAAAGCACCCGAGCGGAGACGTCCACGTGAACCACCCCCGCCCCAAGGCCCGCCTCTCCCGGGCCCTCGGCATCCCCTTGACCCGCAAGTGCGTCCAGTACCTCGAGCGCCGCCCGTACCCGCCGGGCGTGCACGGCCGCGCCCGCCGGCGCACCTCGGACTACCAGGTCCGGCTGCTGGAGAAGCAGCGGCTGCGGCACCAGTACAACGTCAGCGAGGTGCAGCTGCGCCGCGCCTTCGACGACGCGGCGCGGGCCGCCGGCAAGACCGGCGAGACCCTGGTCGCCCTGCTGGAACGGCGCCTCGACGCGGTGGTGCACCGCGCCGGCCTGGCCCGCAGCATCTACCAGGCCCGGCAGCTGGTCGCCCACGGGCACCTCACCGTGGACGGGCGCAAGGTCGACCGGCCGTCGTACCGGCTGCGGCCCGGCCAGGTGGTCGCCGTGCGGGAGCGCAGCCGGCAGCTGCCGCCCTTCCAGCTCGCCGCCACCGGGGCGAACGCGGACGAGGGACCGGGCCGGCCGTACCTCTCGGTCGACCTGACCGGCCTGCGGGCCACCCTGCTGCGCGAGCCGGCCCGGCACGAGGTGCCGGTGATCTGCGACGAGCAGCTGGTGGTCGAGCACTACTCCCGATGAGCGGCGCGGGTCCGGCGCGGTGTGCGCCGGACCCGGCTCAGCGGTTCCGCTCGGCTCGGGATCAACGGGTCCGGCCGGCCCGGCTCAGCGGGTCTGCTCCAGCCAGGAGGCGTAGAGCAGGCCGTAGACGGACTCCGGGTCGCGGACCAGCTCCTCGTGCGGGCCGCGCTGCACGATCCGGCCCCGGTCCACCACGATCACCTCGTCGGCCGCCTGCGCGGTGGAGAGCCGGTGCGCGATGGCCAGGGTGGTCCGGCCCCGGGTGACCGCGTCCAGGGTGCGCTGCAGGCGCACCTCGGTGGCCGGGTCGACGGCGCTGGTGGCCTCGTCGAGGACCAGCAGGTCCGGGTCGGCCACGTACGCCCGGGCGAGCGCGACCAGCTGCCGCTCCCCCACGCTCAGCGACTCGCCGCGCTCGCCGACCGGGGTGGCCAGGCCCGACGGCAGCCCGTCCAGCCAGTCGGCCAGGCCCAGCTCGGTGAAGGCGGTGGTGAGCTGCGCGTCGGTCAGCTCGGGGCGGGCGAAACGGACGTTGTCGCCGACCGTGGCGTCGAAGAGGAAGCCGTCCTGCGGCACCATCACCACCCGGGCGCGCAGCGAGTCGAACCGCACCTCGTCCAGCGGCACCCCAGAGAGCAGCACCTGCCCGGCGGTCGGGTCCATCAGCCGGGTGAGCAGCTTGGCGAAGGTGGTCTTGCCGCTGCCGGTCTCGCCGACCACCGCCACCCGGCTCTTCGCCGGGATGTCCAGCGTGACGTCGTGCAGCACCGGCGGGCCGCCCGGGTAGGCGAACGTCACCCCGGCGAAGCGGATGTCCAGCGGGCCGGGCGGCAGCTCCCGCCCCTGCTCGCCCGGGTCGGCCACGTCGGGGGCGACGTCGAGCACGTCGAGCACCCGGCGCCACCCGGCGATGGCGTTCTGCGCCTCGTTGAGCACCTCGGTGGCGATCTGCACCGGCTGGATGAAGAGCGTGACCAGGAACAGGAACGCGGTGAGCTGGCCGATGGTGAGCGAGCCGTCCACCCCGAGCAGCACCCCGAGGACGACCACGCCGGCCAGCGCGAGACCGGCGGCCAACTCCCCCACCGAGCTGCCCAGGATGCTGATCCGGATCGCCCGCTGCTGGGCCCGCTGCTGCCCCTCGATCGCCGTGTCCAGCCGCCGGGCGGTGCGCCCGGCGATGCCGTACGCCCGGATCACCGGCGCGCCGACCACGCTCTCGGCGATCGTGCCGAGCAGGGTGCCCGTCCGCTGCCGGACCACGCCGTAGGCGGCGCCGAGCCGACGCTGGAGCTGCCGGATCACCAGCACCGCCGGTGCGAAGGCGACGAGCACCACCAGGGTCAACTGCCAGGAGTACGCCAGCATCACGGCCGTGGTGACCACGAGCTGGCCGAGGTTGACGATCAGGATCACGCCGCCCCACTGCAGGAACTGGGTGATCTGGTCGACGTCGCTGGTGACCCGGGAGACCAGCGACCCACGCCGCTCGGACTGCTGGTGCAGCATGGACAGGTCGTGCACGTGCCGGAACGCCCGGGTCCGGACGTTGGCCAGCGCGGTCTCGCTGACCGTGAACAGCCGGCGCATCATCAGGTACCCGCAGCCGGTGGTGATCACCAGCACCGCCGCGGTGACCGCGACCACCGTCCAGACCACGTCCAGGTCGAGGCCGCCGACGATGCCGCCGTCGATGCCCCGCTGCACGGCCACCGGCACGGCCACCCGGCCGACCATGTAGACCAGGGCCAGTGCGAGGGTGCCGGCCAGGCCGGTCCGCAGCTCCGGGGAGAGCGCCAGCCCGCGCCGCAGCGTCCGCCAGGTCGACTCGGCACGCTCCTGCGGCTCCTCCTGCCGCTCCGGCTCCACCGTCGTCGCGCTCACCGGGCCAGCCTCTCGTTCGCGACTGCGGGGCTCCGCTCCGCTGCACTCCTCGCGTTCACCGGGCCGACCTTTCGTTCGCGACTGCGGGGCTCCGCTCCGCTGCACTCCTCGCGCTCACCGGGCCGACCTTTCGTTCGCGACTGCGGGGCTCCGCTCCGCTGCACTCCTCGCGCTCACCGGTCCACCTCCAGGCCTGAGGTCAGTGGCGCCACCTCGTCGTACGTGCGGTTCTGCTCGCGTTCGTGCTCGGCCTGCTCGTACGCGGTCACCAGGTCGGCGTAGCCGGGCACGGTGGCGAGCAGCTCGGTGTGCGTGCCCCGGGCCACCACCCGCCCCTGCTCCAGGTAGATCACCTCGTCGGCGAGCGCGATGGTCGCCCGCCGGTACGCGACCACCAGGATCGACGCGGCGGCGCCCTGCGCCCCGGCCGGGGCGCGCAGCCCGGCCAGGATGGCCGCCTCCACCCTCGGGTCGACGGCGCTGGTCGCGTCGTCGAGCACCAGCAGCCGGGGCCGGCCGGCGAGCGCCCGGGCCAGGGTGAGCCGCTGCCGCTGCCCGCCGGAGAGCGAGGTGCCCCGCTCGCCGACCATGGTGTCCAGCCCCTCGGGGAGCGCGGCGACGAAGCCGTCCGCCTCGGCCAGCCGCAGCGCGGCCCACACGTCCTCGTCACCGAGGCCCGGCCGGTCCAGGGTGATGTTGGCACGCACGGTGTCGTCGAAGACGAACGGCACCTGGGCGACCAGGGCGACCGTCTCCGCCAGCGAGTCCGCGGCCAGCTCGCGCACGTCGACGCCGTCCAGCCTCACCGTGCCGGCGCGCGGGTCGACCAGGCGTACGGCCAGCGAGGCGATGGTGGACTTGCCGGCGCCGGTCGGCCCGACCAGGGCGACCGTCTTGCCGGCCGGCACGGTGAAGGTGACCTCGCCGAGCACCTCGGCGCCGGGCAGGTGCGCCTCGGCCGGTTCGTAGGAGAAGCAGACGTCGGCGAAGGCGAGCGTGGCGGGGGTCGGCTCGGCCGGGTCGAGCCGACGCGCGCCGTACGGCATCTCGCCGGTGGCGTCGAGGACCCGGCGGACCCGGTCCCAGCCGGCGACGCTGCGCGGCAGCTCGGCGAGGACCCAGCCGATCGCCCGCACCGGGAAGGCCAGCACGGTGAAGAGGAAGGCGACGCTGACCAGCTCGGCGACGCTGATCGCGCCGGCTCGCAGCCGGAACGCCCCGACCACCAGCACGGCGAGGGTGCCGAGGCTGGGCAGGGTCTCCAGCAGCGGGTCGAAGACGCCGCGCAGCCGGCCGACGGAGATCAGCGCGTCGCGCAGCTCACCGGCGCGGGCGGAGAACCGGGCGGTCTCCTCGGCCTCGCGGCCCATGGTCTTGACCACCAGGGCGCCGTCGAAGCTCTCGTGGGCGATGCCGCTGACCTCGGCGCGCAGCCGCTGGGCGCGGGCCTGCCGGGGCGCCATCCGCCGGGAGTAGATCACGTTGAGCGCGAAGAGCGCGGGGAACACGGCGAGCCCGACCAGGGCCAGCGCCCAGTCGGTGAGGAAGAGCGAGACGATCGCCCCGACCAGCATGACCAGGGTGCCGACGGCGAACGGCAGCGGGGCGATCGGGTACCAGGCCGCCTCCACGTCCGAGTTGGCGTTGGAGAGCAGCGTGCCGGTGGCGTTGCGCTGGTGCCAGGCCAGCGGCAGATCGAGGTAGCGGCGGGTCACCCGGCGCCGGTAGGCGGCCTGGAGGCGGAACTGCATGTAACCGGCGCCCAGCCGGCGGCCGAAGATGCCCACCACCCGCAGCACGCTGATGCCGAACAGCGCGGTCGCCGCCAGGGCCAGCGCGCCCGTCCCGACGGAGCCCCGGGCGACGGCCGGCACCACCACCTCGCCGACCACCGCGCCCACCACGAAGGCGCTGGCGATGACCATGAGGCCGAAGAGCACGCTGCCGGTGACGGCCACCGCGAAGATGCGCGGTTGTTCCCGGATCGCCCGGCCGAGAACCCAGAGTCCTCTGCCCAGCACGTCCCGACTTGTCCCGCCTGCCACGCTGTCCCCCGCCGTAAGCCGCCTCGTACTCTCTCATCCTTACCGCTCCCGGCCACCTCCGCCGACCCGGAACGGGTATGTCCGCCGTCACGTGCGCAGCGCAGGGCGCTCCGGGCGCCCGCCGGGGGCTGCGCCGGCGCGCCGAGGGCCGCCGGCGGGCCTACCATCTCCCTCATGCCGCGGTACGCCCGATCGGAGCGCGAGGCGCTCGCCGATCTCATGCTGGAGCTGGGACCGGACGCACCGACCGTCAACGAGGGGTGGACGACCCGCGACCTCGCCGCCCACCTGGTGGTACGCGAGCGCCGCCTGGACGCCGCCGGCGGCATCGTGCTGCCGCCACTGCGCGGGTACGCCGAGCGGGTGCGCCGGCGGATCGCCGCCCGGCCCTGGGCGGAGCTGGTGGGGCTGGTGCGCCGGCCGCCGGTGTGGAGCCCGGTCAGCAACCCGCTGGTCGACGAGCTGGCCAACACCCTGGAGTTCTTCATCCACCACGAGGACGTCCGGCGGGCCGGGGCGGGCTGGCAGCCGCGCGACCTGCCGGCGGGCCTGCGGGGGCGGCTCTGGAAGCCGGTCTCCCTGCTGGCCCGCACGGCGCTGCGCCGGTTCCCGGCCGACCTGCTCGTGCAGGCCCCCGGTCACGGCGAGCTGTCGGTGGGCCGGGGCGGCGACCGGGTCCGGCTGGTCGGGTCGCCGGGCGAGCTGGCGCTCTTCCTGTCGGGGCGGCAGCGGGTGGCCCGGGTCCAGGTCGACGGTCCGGCCCCGCTCGCCGACCGGCTCCGCCACGCCCGCCTCGGCCTCTGAGCCGGGTTTCCCACCATGCGCGCCCAGCGACGCCTGCCAATGTGAGGGTGTCGTACTCTTCTGCGCGCCGATCCCGTTCGGGGGCGGCGGGACAGGGGGGCACCATGCGCGGCATCGCCGGGTCGGGACTGCACGAACCCCCCTTCCCGGGCCGGCGGCATCCCGCCACCGACCGGGTGGCCGGGGAGAGCCTGGCCTGGGCCCGCAGTCTGCGGCTGGTCGAGGACGGGCCACGCTGGCGCCGGCTGCGGGCCGCCGAGGCCGCCGAACTCGCCGGCCGGGCCTGCCCACGCGCGCCGGTCGACCGGCTGCGGCTGCTCACCGACCTGATCACCTGGCTGTTCGTGGTGGACGACAGCTGCGACGAGGACGCGCTCGGCGCGGAGCCGGGCCGGCTGGCGCCGACCGTCGGCGAGCTGCTGGGCGTGCTCGACCGGCACGGCACCCACGGCCCGGCGGCACCCGCCGTCGGGCCGCTGGGCGCCGGGCTGGCCGACATCTGCCGGCGGGTACGCGAGCACCGCCGCCCGGCGCTGCTGCTGCGGCTGGCCGCCCAGCTCCGCGAGTATCTGCTGGCCCTGCTCTGGGAGGCGGCCAACCGCCAGCACCGGCGGGTGCCGGAGCTGGCGGAGTACCTCCAGATGCGCCGGCACACCGGCGGCGTACGCCCCAGCCTCACCCTCACCGACCTGGCGTGCGACGTCCACCCCGGGCCGCAGCGGCGGACCGACCGGGCGGTGCTCGCCCTCGACGACCTCACCGCCGACCTGGTCTGCTGGTGCAACGACCTCTTCTCGCACCGCAAGGAGGTCCGCGGCGCCCCCGATCCGCACAACGTGGTGACCGTCATCGCGGCGCGCCACGGGCAGGACGTCGACGCCGCCCTGCGCGCGGGTGCCCAGCTGTACAACGACGGGCTGGAGCGCTACCTCGCCGCCGAGGCGGCGCTGGCCGAGGATCCGGCCATGGCGGCGTACCTCGACGTGCGTCGATCCTGGATCCGGGCCACCTACGACTGGTCGCTGCGAGCGGTCCGGTACGCCTAAGGGTTCCACCACGCGGGACTGGGCCGGCTCACCGCCTCGGGGGCTAGCCGAGGCCCGGGTGCAGGCAATACTCTTCGGTAACCGCAGAACGGCGTGACCCCCGTCACGTCCATCCACCCCCTGAAGGCGGCTACAGCGATGGCTCTCGATGTACCGTACCGTTCGATTCCCGACATGTTCCTCAAGCGCGTGGCCGCCACCGGAGACCGGCACGCGTTCGCCCACCCGGCGCCGGACGACTCCGGCCCCGTCTGGCTGACGTGGGAGCAGGTCGGACAGCGGGCCAAGGCGGTCGCCGCCGGCCTGCACGGCCTGGGCGTCGGCCTGGAGGATCCGGTGGCGATCCTGGCCAACACCCGGCTGGACTGGGTGCTCGCCGACTTCGGCATCATGTGCGCCGGCGGCGCGACCACCACGGTCTACCCCACCACCGAGCCCGAGGACGCGGTCTACATCATCGCGGACTCCAGCTCCCGGGTGCTCTTCGCGGAGAACCCGGCCCAGGCGGCCAAGATCGCCGGGGCGGAGCTGCCCGCGCTCACCCACGTCGTGCTCTTCGACGGCGCCGCCGACCCGGCCGCGGCCGTCCCGCAGCTCACCCTCGCCGAGCTGGAGGAGCAGGGCAGGGCCCGGCTGGCGGCCGAGCCGGACCTGATCGAGCGGCTCGTCGCCCCGATCGGCCCGGAGCACCTGGCCACCCTGATCTACACCTCGGGCACCACCGGCCGGCCGAAGGGCGTCGAGCTGCTGCACGGCGGCTGGTGCTGGGAGGGCGTGGCGCAGGCCGAGATGGGGCTGCTGCGCGACGACGACCTGCAGTACCTCTGGCTCCCGCTGTCCCACTCGTTCGGCAAGACGCTGCTCTGCGGCGCCACCCACGTCGGCCTGCCGACGTACGTGGACGGGCGGGTCGACAAGCTGGTCGACCTGCTCGCCGTGGTCCAGCCGACCCTGATGTGCGGCGCGCCCCGGGTCTTCGAGAAGGTCTACAACAAGGCGGTCACCACGGCCCAGACGGCCGGCGGCGCGAAGGCGAAGATCTTCGCCTGGGGTGTGCGTACCGGCAAGGAGAAGGTCGCGCTGGAGCAGGCCGGGCAGCCGGTCCCGGCCGGGTTGAAGCTGAAGTACGCGCTGGCCGAGAAGCTGGTCTTCAGCAAGCTCCAGGCCCGCCTCGGTGGCCGGATGCGGGTGCTGGTCTCCGGCGCGGCGCCGCTGAGCAAGGAGATCGCCACCTTCTTCGCCGCCGCCAACCTGCCCATCTCCGAGGGGTACGGCCTGACCGAGACCAGCGCCGGCAACTTCGTCAACCCGCCGGAGGGGCTGCGGATCGGCACCGTCGGCAAGGCGATGGGCGACCTGGAGTGCCGGATCGACACCGACGGCGAGATCCTGGTCCGGGGAACGCCGGTGATGCGCGGCTACCACAACCTGCCCGAGGAGACGAAGGCCGCGTTCACCGAGGACGGGTTCTTCCGCACCGGCGACATCGGCAGCCTGGACGACGACGGCTACCTGCGGATCACCGACCGCAAGAAGGACCTGGTCAAGACCTCCGGCGGCAAGTACATCGCCCCGTCGCACATCGAGGGCATGTTCAAGGCGATCTGCCCGTACACCTCCCAGGCGATCGTGATCGGCCAGGCCCGCAACTACTGCACCATGCTGGTCACCCTGGACCCGGACGCGATCAAGGGCTGGACGGCCGGCGGCCCGCTGGAGGGCCGGGACTACGCCGAGGTCGTGGCCTCCCCCGAGGCGAAGGCCATGGTCGAGGAGTACGTCGCGCAGCTCAACGCGAAGCTCAACCGGTGGGAGACGATCAAGAAGGTCACCATCCTGCCGCGCGACCTGACCATCGAGCACGGCGAGATCACCCCGTCTCTCAAGATCAAGCGACGCGGCGTGGAGAACAACTTCGCCGCCGAGATCGACAAGATGTACGCGGGCACGCTGGCCGAGCTCTGACCGCCCTGCGGGGGCCGTGCCGGGTTCGTCGCCCGGCCCGGCCCCCGAGGCGGCCGCTCACAGGTGCCGGCCCCGCCACCTGCTCTGGTCCGCCTCCGCCGCCTCCTGCTCGGCCGCCGCCACCGCCCGGATCCGGCGCCGGCGTGGGCCGTCGACCACGGTCTGGGCCCCGGTGGAGACGACGCAGACGACCGCCAGCAGCCCCAGCGCGACCAGCTCCGGCACCCGGCTCGACAGTGGGCCCACCGCCGCCAGCAGCACCACCGTCGCCAGCGGCACCCAGCGCACCTCGCCCAACGCCCGCCGACCCAGCCCGACCAGGCCGAGCAGGTAGACGGCCACCCCGCCGTGCAGCACCAGCACCCAGAAGCCGCCCAGCGGCACGCCCCACTCCGGGGTGCCCGGGTCCGCCCCCTCGGCCAGCAGGTCCTTGAGCCCCAGGGCGACGACGATGACCCCGGCGATCAGCGGCAGGTGCAGGTAGGTGTAGGCGTCCCGGGCGAGCCGGGCCCGCGCGGCCGGTTCCCGGGCCCGGTGCAGTGCGTGCTCCACCGCCAGGGCCAGGGTGTCGAAGTAGGCCCACCACAGCGCCGAGACGACCGCGATGCCGAGCACCGCGGCGACGATCACCGGCCAGGTCAGCGGCAGTTCCGTGAAGAACCGGGGGCCGAAGCCGAGCGCGATGACCGACTCGCCGAGCGCGACCAGCACGATCAGCGCGTGCCGCTCCGCCCAGTGCCCGGCCGACACCACCGCCCAGTACGCGCCGCCCAGCAGCATGCCCGCCACGTACTCGACCAGCAGGGCCGCGGTCCACAGGGCCAGCCGCAGCCACGCCTCGGCGGCCTCGTGGGGCACCCGGTGGGGCACCAGGGCGGCGGTGGCCAGCAGCGCCGTCGCGATCACCGGCAGGCCGGCGAACAGCAGCCACCGCCGGCGGCGGGCCGGGTCGGGCCACTGCACCCAGCCGAGGACGGAGAGCTGCGACATCCGGACCAGGAGGTAGCAGCCGGCGAAGACCAGCGGGCCGTTGAGCCCGCCCGGCCGGTCCACGAACGCCGCCGGCATGCTCAGCGCCAGCAGGAAGGTGCCGGCCAGGGTGACGAAGCCGATCAGCGGCAGCACGCCCCGGTCGGCGCGGACCAGGTTGCCGACGAGGGCGAAGCCCGTCCAGCACCACCAGAGCAGCGACAGCACCAGCAGGCAGCCGATCAGGTTGCCCGGCGTCGGCCGGCTCGCCGTCACCGTGGTGACGGTCAGGAAGGCGAAGACGAAGACGACGTCGTAGTACAGCTCCAGCCGGGTGGTACGCGAACCGGGCGCGCCGGGGCGTACCCCGCGCGCCCAGCGCAACCGCCCGCCCTGCGCGGCGGCGGCCTCGGCTCCGCCCGGCCGGTCCGCTGCTCCCACCCGGGCAGTCTCGCAGCCGGTGGGAGGCGGCACGGCTGATCGCGACAACCGCGTCCGTCCCGGCAATCCGGCAGCCGGCACCGCGGCGCGGCGTCGCTCAGGCGATGACGGTCGCCTCCCGCCACTGCGGGCGCCCGGCCCGGTCCAGGTCGTAGCGGACCGCGGCGAGCCGGCCCACCGCCTCGATGAGGTCGGCGGCGGGCAGGGTGAAGGGCAGCCGCAGGAAGCGTTCCAGGGTCCCGTCCAGGCCGAACCGGGGACCGGGCGCCAGGCGTACGCCGACCTCCTCGGCGGCCCGGGCCAGCGCGCTGGAGATGGGGCCGTCCAGCTCCGCCCAGAGGGTCACCCCGCCGTGCGGCGCGGTCACCCGCCAGTCCGGCAGGCGCTGCGCGAGCGCGTCGAGCAGGGCGTCGCGCTGCGCGGCGAGCTGGGTGCGGCGGGCCGCCACGATGGCCGGGGCGTCGGCGAGCAGGTGCACCGCGACCAGCTGGTCCAGCACCGGGCTGGCCATGTCGACGCCGACCCGGGCGGCGGCCAGCCGCTGCACCTGCGGGGCGGAGGCGCGGACCCAGCCGATCCGCAGTCCGCCCCAGTACGGCTTGCTCATCCCACCGATGCTGATCACCCGGCTGTGCCGGTCGAAGGTGGCCACCGGCGGCGGCAGCTCGGTGCCGTCCAGCGGGAGGTCCACGAAGGACTCGTCGACCACCAGGTCGGTGCCGGCGTGGTGGGCGGCGGCGACCACCCGTTCGCGCAGCTCCGCCGGCATCAGGTGACCGGTCGGGTTCTGGAAGTCCGGGATCAGGTAGGCCAGCTTGGGCCGGACCTGGCGGATGCTGCCCAGCAGCAGGTCGGCGTCCCAGCCGGCCCCGTCGACGGCCAGGCCGTGGGTGGTGACCCGGGCCCGCCGCGCGGAGAGCGCGGCCAGCGCGTTCGGATAGGTCGGCGACTCCACCAGTACGCTGCCGCCCGGCGCCAGCGCCAGCCGGAGCACCAGGTCCAGCGCGTGCTGGGTGCCGCTGGTCACCATGATCTGCTCGGCGCTGGTCGGCAGCCCCCGCGCGGTGTACGACCGGGCGACCGCTTCGCGCAGCTCGATGATCCCGGTCGGGTGGTAGCCGGCGCCGCCGAGGTAGCGGGGCAGGTCCTCGGCGGCGGCGCGGGCGGCCGGCACGAGCTGCGGCGGAGCGGCCAGCGCAGCGACGCCCAGGTCGATCATGTCGCGGTCGTCGAGCGGGGTCCAGAGCCCGGTACTGGCCACCCGGTGGGTGCCGGGCAGCATGGTCCAGCTGCCCGCGCCGCGCCGGCTGGCCAGGTGCCCGCTCTCCCGCAGCTCCCGGTACGCGGCGGTGACCGTGGTCCGGCTGATCCGCAGCGCCTCGGCCAGCTCCCGCTCGGCCGGCAGGCGTACCCCCAGGGGAAGGCGGCCGTCGGCGAGCAGGCCACGGACCGCGGCGGCGAGCGCGGCGTAGTCCGGGCTGCGCCGGCGGCCCGGCAGCGCGTGCCACTGCCCCAGCAGCCGGGCCAATTGGGTTCCCCGCACCTGGCTGGTCACGGCCACCCCTCCCAAATTGGCTCTTCTCTCGTCATGATTGGCATCTAGGGTGGCATGCATGGCAGCGATTGGCAATCTGCGGCACCGGCCGGTCCGGCGGCTCACCCAGCTCTACGTCGGGCTGGTCCTCGCCATCGGTCCGCTGGCCCAGCTGTTCACCCCGCTCTTCACCGTCGCACCGCGGTCCACTCCCGACACTCCGGTGGCCACCCTCGCTGAGCTGCGCTGACGTCACGGGCGGAAAGTGGGTGTTTCCTTCCCCGACACCTGCGGGCATCATTCCTGCATGGGGGAGAGCGGATGGCGCTGGACGGACGCCTGGATCTTCGTGTCACTGGTGATTGCGAGCGGCGCCGGTCGGCACCGCCGCGCGGTGGACACCCGACGCCCGGAGGGCGTCCGGCTGACCGACGTCATCTCCACGGCGGACCACCTCAACCAGGCCATCCCCGAACGGGAGGACGTCGAGGCCGCGGTGCGCCGGCTGGCCGGCGCGGGCCTGGTCAGCGTCTCCGACGGCTGGTTCCGGCTCACCCCGGACGGGGAGCGGCTCTGGCGCACCCGTCCCAGCGCGGGCGTGGGGACCACGGTGGACACCGTGCAGGGAGTGCTGGTCCGGCGGCACACCCCCGGCAGCGCGGAGTGGCACCTGGACGAGGAGGACCACGCCGCGGCCGTGCAGGAGTACATCGTCCGGTCGATCCCGGCCCCGCGCCGCTCGCCGGAGGGACGAACCGGCCGCTGAGCGGTTGAGTCGCTGTCGTGCGCAGACACGGATGGCGGCGCTGACGGTGCCGGCGGGCCGGCCGGCGACCGGCGTCGCGTAGCGAGGCCGACGGAAGCCACCACCACCGCGAGCGTGATACCTCAGAGTCATCTCGATACCTCACAGGCATCACGCTCATACCGAACGTCATCCGTCGACCCGTGGTGACCGTCGGCCGGGCCGGGCGGGTCAGCGCACCGGGTGACCGGCGGCCTTCAGCGCGTCCTTGACCTCGCCGACGGTCAGCTCGCCGAAGTGGAAGACGCTCGCCGCGAGCACCGCGTCGGCGCCCGCGCCGATGGCCGGCGGGAAGTGTGCCACCTCGCCGGCGCCGCCGCTGGCCACCACCGGCACGTCCACCACCGCGCGGACCGCCTGGATCAGCGTCAGGTCGAAGCCGGCCTTGGTGCCGTCGGCGTCCATCGAGTTGAGCAGGATCTCGCCCGCCCCCAGCTCGGCGCCGCGCCGGGCCCACTCGACCGCGTCCAGGCCGGTGCCCCGCCGGCCGCCGTGGGTGGTCACCTCGAAGCCGCTGGGGGTGGTGCCGGCGGGAGCCCGCCGTACGTCCAGCGAGAGCACCAGCACCTGCCGGCCGAACCGGTCGGCGATCTCGGCGATCAGCTCCGGGCGGGCGATGGCGGCGGTGTTCACCCCGACCTTGTCCGCGCCGGCCCGCAGCAGCGTGTCGACGTCGGCGACCTGGCGTACGCCGCCGCCCACGGTCAGCGGGATGAAGACCGACTCCGCGGTGCGCCGGACCACGTCGAGCATGGTGCCCCGGTCGCTGGAGGAGGCGGTGACGTCGAGGAAGGTCAGCTCGTCCGCGCCGGCCCGGTCGTACGCGGCGGCCAGTTCCACCGGGTCACCGGCGTCGCGCAGGTCGAGGAAGTTGACCCCCTTGACCACGCGCCCGGCGTCCACGTCCAGACACGGGATCACCCGTACCGCCACCGTCATGCCCCGAGCCTATCCAACGGGAACGCGGCGGCGGCCGACCTGTGAGGCCGGCCACCGCCGCGCGCCGGATCGCCGATTCAGACCCGGACGAGCATCTTGCCCAGGTTCTCGCCGCGCAGCAGGCCGAGGAACGCCTCGGGGGCGTTCTCGATGCCGTCGACGATCGTCTCGTCGTACGACAGCTTGCCGTCGCGCAGCCAGCCGGACACGTCCCGCACGAACTGCTCGCGCAGGTTGCCGTGATCGCCGACGAGGAAGCCACGCAGGGTGAGCCGCTTGCCGATGACCATCGCCAGGTTGCGCGGGGCGGCCGGCGGCTCGGTGTCGTTGTACTGCGCGATCATGCCGCAGATGGCGGCCCGGCCGTGCAGCCGCATCGCCGAGATCGCCGCCTCCAGGTGGTCACCGCCGACGTTGTCGAAGTAGACGTCGATGCCGTCGGGGGCGGCCGCCTTCAGCGAGTCGCGCACCGGGCCGTCGTGGTAGTCGAAGGCGGCGTCGAAGCCGAGCGCCTTGAGCCGCTCGACCTTGGCCGCCGAGCCGGCGCTGCCGACCACGTGACCGGCGCCCTTGAGCTTGGCGATCTGGCCCACCAGGCTGCCCACCGAGCCGGCCGCGGCGGAGACGAAGACGCTCTCCCCCGGCTTCATCGCGGCCACGTCGAGCAGCCCCGCGTACGCGGTCAGACCGGTCAGGCCGAGCACGCTCAGGTACGCGCTCACCGGGGCGAGGGCCGGGTCGACCGGCCGGGCGGCCTTGGCGTCGAGCAGCGCGTACTCCCGCCAGCCGAGGCCGTGCAGCACGGTCGCGCCGACCTGCACGCCCTCGGCCTCGCTGGCCACCACCTCGCCGACCGCGCCGCCGTCGAGCGGCGCCCCGAGCGCGAACGGCGGAACGTACGACTTCACGTCGTTCATCCGCCCCCGCATGTACGGGTCGACCGAGATGAACTGGTTGCGGACCACGATCTGGCCCGGGCCGGGGGTCGGCACCTCGGTCTCGACCAGGCGGAAGTTCTCGGCGGTCGGCCAGCCCTGGGGGCGGGAGGCCAGGTGGATCTCGCGGTTGGTGCTCACGCTGTCGTCCTTTCGTACGCGGGGGAAGAGGGGTCCGGCGGCGCTCAGGCCGCGGCGGCCTCGCGGACGGTCAGGGCGACGTCGATGTTGCCGCGGGTGGCGTTCGAGTACGGGCAGACCTGGTGGGCCTGCGCGACCAGTTGCTCGGCGGCGGTGCGCTCGACGGCGGGCAGGTCGACCAGGAGGGCGACGGTCAGCCCGAAGCCGCCGTTGCCGTTGGGGCCGATGCCCACCTCGGCCTCGACGACGGAGCCGGTGACGTCGGCCTTGGCCCGGCGGGCGACCAGGCGCAGCGCGGAGTGGAAGCAGGCCGCGTAGCCGGCGGCGAAGAGCTGCTCGGGGTTGGCCGCGCCGCCGGCGCCGCCCATCTCCTTCGGGACCGCGAGGTCCAGCTCGACGGTGCCGTCGGAGGTGCGGACGTGGCCGTCGCGGCCGTCGCCGGTGGCGAGGGCGGACGCGGTGTAGAGCACCTGCATGGTCACTTCTCCTTCTGTCGCTGGATCTTCTCGGTGACCCGGGTGAGGGTGTCGCGCAGGCCGGTCAGCTCGGCCTCGGTGAGGCCGGTGGCGCAGGCGATCCGCCGCGGCACCTCGTCCATCCGCTGCCGCAGGGCCCGGCCGTCGGCGGTCAGCCCCACCTCCACCCGCCGCTCGTCGCGCGCCGAGCGGGACCGGACCACCAGGCCCGCCGCCTCCAGCCGCTTGAGCAGCGGGGAGAGCGTGCCGGAGTCCAGCCGCAGCGCGGCGCCGAGCTCGGAGACCGTGGGGGCGTCCTCGCGCTCCCAGAGCACCAGCAGCACCAGGTACTGCGGGTAGGTCAGGCCGACCTCGTCGAGGATGGGCCGGTAGACGTCGGTCAGGGCGCGCGACGCCGCGTAGAGCGCGAAGCACACCTGCCGGCGCAGCACCAGATCATCGGTCACCGGGAAACCGTAGCCCACGATTAAGTTGTGCACAACCGATTCGGCCGTGGTGTGACGCCCTCCACCCGCACCGCGCGGGGCGGCCGGGCTCAGCGGTCCCCGAGCCAGGCCTCCAGCTCCACCTCGACCAGGTGGTCCGGGTCGAGCAACCCGGCCACCACCACCATGGTCGCGGCCGGCCGGACGGCGCCGAACACCACGTTGTGCGCCCGGCCCACCTCGTCGGCGTAGCTCCGGTCGGTGACGTACATCCGGGTCCGCACCACGTCGCCCGGCTCCGCGCCCACCTCGGCGAGCGCGTCCAGCCCGATCCGCAGCGCCTGGGCGGTCTGCGCCGCCGCGTCGCCGACGTGCGCCACCCGGCCGTCGACCGTCGACGTGCACCCCGCCGTCCAGGCCAGGTCACCGGCCCGGACTACCCGCGAGTAGCCGTAGACGGCCTCCCACGGGCCGCCCGAGCCCAGCCGGGTCACGGTCACGCGGCGGCCAGCGTTTCCAGCGCCTGGGCGACGGTGAACGCGCCGGCGTAGAGCGCCTTGCCGGCGATCACGCCCTCCACCCCGATCGGCTCCAGAGTGGCCAGCGCCCGCAGGTCGTCCAGGGTGGACACGCCACCGGAGGCGATCACCGGGGCAGCGGTACGCGCGCAGACCTCGCGCAGCAGCTCCAGGTTCGGCCCGCGCATGGTGCCGTCCTTGGTGATGTCGGTGACCACGTACCGCGACGCGCCGGCCTTGTCCAGCCGCTCCAGCACCTCCCACAGGTCACCGCCGTCGCGGGTCCAGCCCCGGGCGGAGAGGGTACGGCCGCGCACGTCCAGCCCGATCGCCACCCGGTCGCCGTACTCGCCGCAGACCCGGTCGCACCACTGCGGGTCCTCCAGCGCGGCGGTGCCGATGTTGACCCGGGCCGCCCCGGTGCCGAGCGCCGCCTGCAACGACTCGTCGTCGCGGATGCCGCCGGAGAGCTCCACCTTCACGTCGAGCTGCCGCACCACCTCGGCGAGCAGGTGCGCGTTGGTGCCCCGGCCGAACGCCGCGTCCAGGTCGACCAGGTGGATCCACTCGGCGCCGTCGGACTGCCAGGCCAGTGCCGCCTCCAGTGGGTCGCCGTACGCGGTCTCGCTACCGGCGGCGCCCTGCACGAGCCGGACGGCCTGGCCGTCGGCGACGTCCACGGCGGGCAACAGGGTGAGGCTCAACTTCTCTCTCCTCGCATCAGATCCGACGGTCCAGCGCGATCACGACGATCGCCGGCAGGACCAGCAGCAGCAGGACGACCAGCACCAAGCGCAACGCCAGGTCGTCGACGAACGTCCAGATCCCGAACAGCGCGGCCAGGCTCAGCCCCACGATCGCGGCCCGCTCCCCGCGGCTGCGCCGGCCCACCCGGCCGGTACGACCCCGCCGCCACTGCGGCGTCAGCTTGCGTACCAGCGTGCGCGTCCGGTGCCGGCGGGCCAGCCGGCGCTGGCGCGCCAGGCGTTCCCGGGCGGCCTCGGCCTCCCGGACGGCACGGCGCCGGGCCCGCTCCTTGCTCACGCCGTACCCCGCAGTGCCCCGGCACCCGAGGTGCCCCGCGGCGGGCCGGCCGGCTCAGCCAACCGTGGCCAGCCAGTTGCGCAGGAGGGCGGCACCGGTGTCGGCCGACTTCTCCGGGTGGAACTGGGCGGCCGACAGCGCGCCCCGCTCCACCGCCGCGACGAAGTCGGTGCCGTGGTGGGCGGTGGTGACCGTGGCCCCGGCGGCGGCGAGCCCGGCGACGTCGTTCACGCCGTACGAGTGGACGAAGTAGAACCGGCTGTCGGCGGGCAGGCCGGCAAAGAGCACCGAGCCGCCCGGCGCGCGCACCGTGTTCCAGCCCATGTGCGGCAGCCGGTCGGCGGGCAGCTTCGTCACCCCGCCGGGCAGCAGCCCGAGCCCCTTGGTGACCACACCGTGCTCGTCGCCGTGCTCGAAGAGGATCTGCATGCCGACGCAGATGCCGAGCACCGGCCGGCCGGCGGCGACCCGCTCGGCGATGACCGGGCCGGCGCCGAGCGCCTCGATTCCCGCCATGCAGGCGGCGTAGGCGCCCACGCCCGGCACCACCAGGCCGTCCGCCGCGGCGGCGGCGCGCAGGTCGTCGGTGACCGTCACCTCGGCACCGGCCCGCTCCAGCGCGCGCTCGGCCGAGCGCAGGTTGCCCGAGCCGTAGTCCAGCACCACGATCCGCCCGCTCATGCCGCCACCTCGCTCCGCTCGGCGGCGGCACGGGGCGCTACAGCGCTGCGCCCGATGATTCGCTCGCTGCGCTCGCTCATCAGCCCTCCCCGGGAAGCAGCCAGAGCACCCCGGCGACGGTGGACAGCGTGGCCAGCAGCGCGCTGACGACCACGGCCCCGCGCGGTGCGCCCTGCTTGTGCAACGACCACGTCCCGCCGACCAGCACGCCGGCCAGGATCAACAGCAGCGTCGGCAGCACCGGCCCCATCAGAGCGCACCCTTGGTGGACGGGATCGCGCCGGCCGAGCGCGGGTCGATGGCGGTGGCCTCGCGCAGCGCCCGGGAGACCGCCTTGAACTGCGCCTCCACCACGTGGTGGGCGTCCGGGTGCCCGCCCGGGCGGGCCGCCCGCAGCACGTCCACGTGCAGGGTGATCCGGGCCGACTGGCCGAAGGACTCCCAGATGTGCCGGGTCATGCTGGTCGGGTAGACCGGGCCGATGTACGGCGCGAGCGGCGGCTCGTCGTGCAGCACGTACGGGCGGCCGGAGAGGTCGACCGCGGCCCGGACGAGGACCTCGTCCATCGGCACGGTCGCCGAGCCGTACCGCCGGATGCCGGCCTTGTCGCCCAGCGCCTGGTCGAAGGCGGCGCCCAGGGCCAGCGCGGTGTCCTCCATCGTGTGGTGGGCGTCGATCTCCAGGTCACCGACGGTGCGCACGGTGAGGTCGAAGCCGCCGTGCCGGGCGATCTGGTGCAGCATGTGGTCGTAGAAACCGACCCCGGTGCTGATCTCGGCCTGGCCGGTGCCGTCGAGGTCGATCTCGACGAGGACCTTGGTCTCCTTGGTGATCCGCTCCACCCGGGCGGTGCGACTCATGAAAGCTTCTCCATCGCTGCGAGGAAGGCGTCGGTCTCGGCGGGGGTGCCGGCGGTGACCCGCAGCCAGCCGGGCAGGCCGACGTCGCGGACCAGCACACCCTGCTCCAGCAGGGTGCGCCAGGCGGCGGCCTGGTCGCCGGCCACCTGGAAGAGCACGAAGTTGGCGTCGCTGTCGGCGACCCGGTGCCCGCGGGCGCGCAGCTCGGCGACGATCCGGTCGCGCTGGGCCTTGATCGCGTCGACGGTGCCGAGCAGGGCGTCGCGGTGCGCCAGCGCCGCCCGGGCGGCGGCCTGGGTGAGCGCCGAGAGGTGGTACGGCAGCCGGACGAGCTGCACGGCGGCCACCACCGCCGGGTCGGCGGCCAGGTAGCCGAGCCGGCCGCCGGCGAAGCCGAACGCCTTGCTCATCGTCCGGGTCACCACCAGCCGCGGGTGGCCGGGCAGCACGGCGAGGGCGCTGACCGTGCCGGGGCGGGCGAACTCGGCGTACGCCTCGTCGACGACCACCATGGCGGGAGCGGCGTCGAGCACCGCGGCGACCACCGCCGGGTCGAGCGCGGTGCCGGTGGGGTTGTTCGGCGAGCAGAGGAAGACCACGTCCGGCCGGTGCTCGCGGATCTGCCGCACCGCGTCGTCGGCGGTCAGCCCGAAGTCGGCGCCCCGGGCGGCCGGGACCCAGCGGGTGCCGGTGCCCAGCGCCAGCAACGGGTGCATCGAGTACGCCGGGGTGAAGCCGAGCGCGCTGCGCCCCGGACCGCCGAACGCCTGGAGCAGCTGCTGCTGGATCTCGTTGGAGCCGTTGGCCGCCCAGACCTGCGCCACGGTGAGCCCGTGCCCGAGGTACGCCGCCAGGTCGGCGCGGAGCGCCACCGCGTCCCGGTCCGGGTACCGGTTGAGGTCGCGCAGCTCCGCCGCGACGGCCTTGCCGATCGCCTCGACCACCGGCTCGGGCACCGGGTACGAGTTCTCGTTGGTGTTCAGCCGCACCGCGACGTCCAGCTGCGGCGCCCCGTACGGCGTCAGGCCCCGCAGGTCGTCGCGGAGCGGCAGGTCGTCCAGGCTGGTCACGCCAGCCCCCGGGGGAAGCGGACGCCGACGGCCTGGCCGTGCGCCGGCAGGTCCTCCACGTTCGCCAGGGTCACCACGTGCGGGGCCACCTCGCGCAGCGCGTCCTGGCTGTACTCCACGAGGTGGATGCCGCGCAGGAAGGACTGCACGGACAGCCCGGACGAGTGCCGGGCGCAGCCGCCGGTGGGCAGCACGTGGTTGGAGCCGGCGCAGTAGTCGCCCAGCGACACCGGCGACCAGGCGCCGACGAAGATCGCCCCGGCGTTGCGGACCCGCAGCGCCCACTCGCGGGCGTCGACGGTCTGGATCTCCAGGTGCTCGGCCGCGTACGCGTCGACGACCCGCAGCCCGGCGTCGAGGTCGTCGACGAGGACGACGCCGCTCTGCTCGCCGCTGAGCGCGGTGGTGACCCGCTCGGCGTGCTTGGTGGCCGGCACCTGCCGGGCCAGCTCCCGCTCCACCGCGTCGGCCAGCGCGACCGACGGGGTGACCAGCACGCTGGCGGCCAGGGGGTCGTGCTCGGCCTGGCTGATCAGGTCGGCGGCGACGTGCGCGGGGTCGGCGGTGTCGTCGGCGAGGATGGCGATCTCGGTCGGGCCGGCCTCGGCGTCGATGCCGACCACGCCGCGCAGCAGCCGCTTGGCGGCGGTGACCCAGATGTTGCCCGGACCGGTGATCATGTCGACCGGGTCGCAGTGCGCGCTGCCCTCGGCGTCGACCGCGGCGCCGTACGCCAGCATCGCCACCGCCTGGGCGCCGCCGACGGCGTACACCTCGTCGACGCCGAGCAGCGCGCAGGCCGCGAGCACCCGGGCGTCGGGCAGGCCGCCGTTGTCCTGCTGCGGCGGGCTGGCCACCACCAGCGACCGCACCCCGGCCGCCTGGGCGGGGACCACGTTCATCACCACGGTCGACGGATACATCGCCAGGCCGCCGGGGACGTAGAGCCCCACCCGGTCGACCGGCACCCAGCGCTCGGTGACCGTGCCGCCGGGGACGACCTGGGTGGTGTGGTCGGTACGCCGCTGGTCGGCGTGCACCTTGCGGGCCCGGGTGATCGACTCCAGCAGCGCGGCGCGTACCTCGGGGTCGAGCGTCCCCTCGGCCTCGGCGATCGCCTCGGCCGGCACCCGCAGCACCTCCGGCGACACCCCGTCGAACCGCTCGCTGGCCTCCCGGATCGCCGGGTACCCATGCTCCCGGACCGCCTCCACGAGCGGGCGGATCCGCTCGACCGCCACGGAGACGTCGAGCTGGGCACGGGGCAGCAGGCGGCGCGGGTCACGGACGCCGCCGCGCAGGTCGATCCGATTCAACACCCTTGCGAGTCTAGGCGGCCTCGCGCCGGTCGGTCCGCGCCGCCCGTACCCCGCAGGCGTGAGCCGAGCCACGCCCGAGGAGTCCGGTCGGGCTAGGCTCGACAGCGTGACTGCGCGGCTGCCGGTGTTCCCGCTCGGAACGGTGCTCTTTCCCGGACTCGTGCTGCCGTTGCACATATTCGAGGAGCGCTACCGCGCGCTGGTGCGCCACCTGGTCGGGCTGCCCGAGGGGGCGCCCCGCGAGTTCGGCGTGGTGGCGATCCAGGCCGGCTGGGAGGTCGCCCCGGGCGCGGGCCGGGCGACGCCGGGCGGCGGCGAGGTGACCCTGCACGAGGTGGGCTGCACCGCCGAGCTGCGGCAGGTCACCGAGCTCGACGACGGGGGCTTCGACATCGTCACGGTGGGCCGGCGGCGGTTCCGGATCGCCGAGGTGGACGACGCCGCCTCGCCGTACCTGACCGCCGAGGTGGAGTGGCTGCCCGAGCCGGGCGGCACCGACGAGATCGCCGAGCTGCTGGCGGCCCGGGTGATCGCGGTCTTCCGGCAGTACCTGGGGCTGATCCGGCCCGACCCGGAGGAGATCTCCGAGCAGCTGCCGGAGGACCCCACCGTCCTGTCCCACCTGGTCGCGGCGACCGCCGCGCTCACCGTCGCCGACCGCCAGCGGCTGCTGGCGATCGACGACACCGCCGCCCGGCTCCGCGCCGAGCTGCGGCTGCTCAACCGCGAGGCGGCTCTGCTGCGCCAGGTGCGGGCGGTTCCGGTGCCGCTGTCGGAGCTGGCGTCGCCTCCGGCACCCAACTGAGGCCGCCGGGCTCGGGCTCCGGGCGCAGCGACGGCCACCGGGACCAGCCGGCCAGCAGGGTGTACGTCACGGCCGCCGCGAACGCCGGCAGCAGCAGGTCCCCGAAGGGCACCGGCAGGAAGCCGAACACCCATTCGATCCCCCCGGCGCGCAGGTCCGCCGGTTTGGTGAAGGCCGTCCCTTCCGGGGCGTTCTCCAGCAGCCGCTGGTAGCCGGAGAGCCCGATCCGGCGGCCGACCTGCCAGGCGACCAGCGCGGCGCCGAGCGCGCCGAGGGCCACCCCGGTCAGCACGGCGGGGCCCCGGCGGCGGCGCAGCACCACCCAGAGCCCGACCGCGGCGAGCAGCCCGAAGCCGAGCCCGAGCAGGCTGAACCAGCCGTCGGCGGCGATCGGCTGCTCCGGCTGCGGCTGGGCGTAGACGGCCCCGTCGGCGGTCTTGAGCACCGGGGTGTCCGGGGCCAGGGCGGCCCAGAGCAGCCCGAGCGGCACACCGAGCACGGTCAGCCCGAGCAGGGTGGCGACGGTCGCCAGGAGCGTCCCGCGGACCCGGTCGCCCGGCTGCTCCGGGGCGCCGGCGTACGCCGGGGGCCAGGGCACGGCCGGTTCCGGCCCGGCGGCCGGCAGCGGCCAGGAGCCGTCGGGGGCGGGCCAGGAGGCACCGCCCGGCGCGGCGGGCGCGGCCGGCGCGGCGGGTCCGGCGGGCCCGGCGGGGGACGAACCGGTCCCGGGCGCACCGGGGAGCGGGGTCCAGCCGTCGTGCGCCGGGCCGCCCGGCGGGCCCGGGGGCGGGGCGGGGCCGGTGGGCGCGGCGGCACGGTCCGGCTCGTCGGGACGGTCGACGGGCCGGTACGGATCGGGGGTGTCCGGACTCACCCGATGATCCTCTCAGGCGGGGCGGCGACGCGGGGCGCCGGAGGCCGGACACCCGCTCAGCGGGCGAACGGCTCCAGCATCACCGCGGCGGCACGCAGCCACGCCTGCCGGGTCTCCGGCTGGAGCTGGTGGTACTCGATCGAGGAGCCGGTCTCCAGCGCCGGGTCGTACGGCACCACGGCGACCGCGCGGGTCCGGGTGGCGAAATGCCGCTCCAGGTCGTCCTGGAGCTGGGAGCGGCCCGGCGTCGGGCAGGAGATCAGGGTGACCGCGTTGTCGGCCAGCTCCCCCATCCCCTCCTCGTGCAGCAGGTCCAGCATCCAGTCCGCGCTGAACGCGGCGTCCTCGCGCGGCACGGTGGTCACCACCAGCTGGTCGGCGGCGTGCATGACGGTGCGCCAGTTGGCGCTCTCCACGTTGTTGCCGGTGTCCACGCAGACCACGTCGTGGGTGCGGCGCAGCAGCTCCAGCACCCGCTTGACGGTGAACTGGTCCAGCCGCTGGGCGAACCGGGGGCTCTCCTCGCCGGCCAGCACGTCGTACGAGCCGTCGGAGGCGTGCCGCAGGTAGTCGTCGAGGGACTCCAGCAGCTCGGCGCCCTCGCGGATCTCGATGTGCGCCAGGTCACTGATCAGGTGGCGGATCGTGCGGGCGTGCCGGGCGCTGCCGGCGCGCAGCCCGAGGGTGCCGCGCAGCTCGTTGTCGTCCCAGGCCAGCACGCCCCGCCCGCGGACACTGCCGACGGTGGCCGCGGCGAGCACGGTGGCGGTGGTCTTGTGCACCCCGCCCTTGGGGTTGGCGAAGGCGAGCACCCGGGGCGTGCCCAGGTCGCGCCGCAGCACGCCGGCGGCCCGCTCCTGCTCGTCCTGCGGGGCCTGCGGGCGCCACTCGATGCGGGCCGGCTCGATGCGGGCCGGCGGATAGCCCCGGTCGGCGGTCACCGCCGGTGGGTACGCCGGTTCGGTGCGGCGGGCCGGCTCCGCCGGGTACGCCGGCTCGGCCGGGCGCACCGGCTCCGGCGGGTAGACCGGCTCCGGCCGGTACGCCGGCTGCTGCGGGTACGCCGGCTCGGGCGGGGCGTAGCCGGGCCGGTAGCCGTCGTCGAGCAGCGAGGCGTAGCGCGACTCGACCGGTGGCGGCGGCTCGTGGCGGTAGCCGTTGTCCAGCAGCGCGTAGCGGCTCTCCACCGGCGGCTCCGGCGGATAGCCGGGCTCGGCCCGGTAGGACGGCTCCGGCGGGTACGCCGGCTCGCTGCGGTAGGGCGGCTCGGGCGGGTACGACGGCTCCATCCGGTACGCCGGGTCGACCCGGTAGGTCGCCTCGGCCCGGTAGCCGGTCTCGGTGCCGTAGCCCGGCTCGACGGGCGGGGGCACGGCGGCGGAGGCGCGCCCGGACCAGCCGGCGCCCGGCCCGCGCCGCGGCAGCGGCTCCCGCGCCGGGGGCGGCTCCTCGGCGCGGCGGTCGGCCTCCGGCTGCTCGCCGGCGCGGCCGCCGAGGCGGGCGCGGTCGAGCAAGGCCCGCCATCGCGGTGCCGGTTCGGCCGACCGGCCCCAGCCGGTCTCGGTGCCGTCCAAGGCTCGCCCTCCCCGCGCGTCGATCTCCGCCTGACAGGCTACGAACGAAACCCTATTCGGACCACACCTGTCCCCGCACATCACCCGGGGGCAAAACTCACCCGCCCGAGGCGGGCCGCGCGCCACCGCCGGTGTCCGGCGAGGTCGGAAGGGGTGCCGGCACCTGCGGAGCGGTCGACCCGGCGGGTGAGGGATCGATCACGTCCCGTGCCTGTTCCGACGAAACGCCCATCGGCGGCCCGGCCGGGTCCAGCGCGGTGTCGGCCGGCGGCCGCACCACGTCGCGCTGTTCGGGCAGCGGCGGGATGACCACCGCCCGGTCCAGCCGGTGCAGCTCCGGCGCCGGGTCCACCGCCCGCACCCCGGGCCGGGCGGCCAGCGTGCGCAGCACCGCCGCGTCGGCACGCACCACCGCGGCGTAGACGCACCCGCACCCCGCCCGGTACGCCCGGGCCTCCCCCGCGGCCACCTCCGCGCCGGTGGCGTACACCCGGTGCAGCTCGCCGGCGGCGGTGGCGGCGCGGGCGCGCTGGTCGGCGGCCTCGCGGTCCTTGCGGTCGGCCACCGTCGCCATCGCGGCGACCACGTCCTGCGGCAGCAGCTGCGCCCCCAGGCGGATCACCTCGGTCTGCCGGTCGGGCAGCGGCACCCGCGCCACCACCTCGGCGACCGGGGCGTCCGCGAGCACCCGGGGCAGTTCCTGCGGCCCGAGGTAGGAGGTGAAGGAGACCAGCGCGTACGTCCCGGACGGCCCGGACGGCGGCAGCGCGGCCAGCTCCGCCGCGGCGGCCCGCAGGTACCCGGGAATGTGGTCGCCGGGCCGGACCCCGACCCGGGTGACCTCGCCGACGGTGCGGTCGCCGACCGGCTCGTCGGAGCGGCCCGCCCACCCGGCGGTGAGCAGCACCGCCCCCACCGCGGCGATCGCGGCCCACCACAGCCACCGGGGGCGGGCAGGCTCCGGCCGGCCCACCGGCGGTGTCGGCCGGTCGGCCGGTGGCGGTGCGGCGGCGCTCACCGGCGCGGGCCCCCTGTCGCTCGGCTCGGGTGCGGTCAGTCGCGCAGGACCGTCAGCGCCCGCGCCAGGTCCTCGGGGTACTCGCTGACGAAGGTGACCTCGTCGCCGCTGCGCGGGTGCAGGAAGCTCAGCGAACGGGCGTGCAGCCACTGCCGGCTCAGCCCGAGCCGGGCCGACAGGGTGGGGTCGGCGCCGTAGGTGATGTCGCCCACGCAAGGGTGGCGCAGCGTCGAGAAGTGCACCCGGATCTGGTGGGTGCGGCCGGTCTCCAGCCGCACGTCCAGCAGGCTCGCCGCCGGGAACGCCTCCATCGTGTCGTAGTGGGTGATGCTCGGCTTGCCGCCGGAGACCACCGCCCAGCGGTAGTCGTGGTGCGGGTGCCGGTCGATCGGGGCGTCGATGGTGCCGCGCAGCGGATCCGGGTGCCCCTGCACCACGGCGTGGTAGCGCTTCTCCACCTCGCGGTACTTGAACGCCCGCTTCAAGGCGGTGTACGCCTGCTCGCTCTTGGCCACCACCATGATCCCGGTGGTGCCGACGTCGAGGCGGTGCACCACGCCCTGCCGCTCGGCGGCGCCGCTGGTGGAGATGCGGTGCCCGACGGCGGCGAGGCCGCCGATCACGGTCGGCCCGGTCCAGCCGGGGCTGGGGTGGGCGGCCACGCCGACCGGCTTGTCCACCACCACGATGTCGTCGTCGGCGTAGATCACGTCCAGGCCCGGCACCGCCTGCGGCACCACCGTCGGCGGCGCGACCGGGGCGGGCAGCGTGACCTCCAGCCAGGAGCCGGCCTTCACCTTGTGCGAGTTGGGCCGCGCCACGCCGTCGACCAGCGCGTCACCGGCGTCGATGAGCGCCGCCGCGGCGGTCCGAGAGAGCCCGAAGAGCCGGGACACCGCCTGGTCCAGGCGCATGCCGTCGAGCCCGTCCGGGACGGGCAGGGAACGCTGGTCGCCGCCGCCGGCGGCGAAGGCGGAGGTCATGCCCGCCCCCCGGGCTCGGCGCCGGCGGTGTCCTGGTCGCCGGCCGGGGCGTCGTCGGTGGCGCGCTCCGCGCCGAGCCGGCTGCCGTCGCGCTGGCGGCCGGTCAGTTCGAGCAGCACGGCGAGGATCACGCCGGAGACCAGCGCGCTGTCCGCCAGGTTGAACACCGGCCAGACCTGCCCGTACGGGTCGAAGAGGCTGACCATGTCGACCACGTGCCCGACGAAGTAGCCGGGAGCGCGGAAGATCCGGTCGGTGAGGTTGCCCAGCGCGCCGCCCAGCACCAGGCCGAGCGAGATCGCCCACGGCAGGGAGCGCAGCCGCACCGCCATCCAGACGATCCAGCCGACCACGCCGATGGTGATCAGCGGGAAGATCCAGGTGTGGTCGGCGCCGATGCTCCAGGCCGCCCCGCTGTTGCGGGTCAGGGTGAGGTAGACGGCGCCGCCGAGCAGGCGTACCGGCTCCCGGTCGTCGAGCGTGATCAGCGCGAGGTGCTTGGTGAGCAGGTCGGCCAGGAGCGCCACGAGGGCGATGGCGGCCAGGACCACGACCGCCTTGCGGCGGGGCGTACCGTCGCCCGGCTCGGTCGTGCCGGATCCGGCGGTCGGTGCTGTGGTCATCGACTCCCCATCGACTCCTCGGCGACGGTGCGGATTCACCGTCGCGCGATCACCGGGGAGCGGACGTCAGCGCCGCTCCTCCAGCTGCTTGCAGGTCACGCAGAGGGTCGCCGACGGGAAGGCGGCGAGCCGCTCCACCGGGATCGGGTTCCCGCAGCGCTCACACCACCCGTAGCCACCCTCGTCGAGGCGTTCCAGGGCCCGCTCGACCTGCGTGATCCGTTCCCGGATGCTGTTGGCGAGAGAGATCTCCTGCTCGCGCTCGAACGTCTTGGTGCCGGTGTCGGCCTGGTCGTCCCCGGCCGAGTCGGTCAGCCGGTCGCGCTGCAGCTCGGTGATCTCGCTCAACGTCTGATCGTACTCGGCTCGCAGCTCGTCCCGACGGGCCGCCAGGGCCGCTCGGATCTTCTCGGTCTCCGCCGCGCTGCGGGTGGCCTTCACCGCAGGCTTGCGGCCGGCGGTCCTGGTGTCGGCTGGCTTCGCCATCGTCAGCTCCCTCAGCCGCGTTGCGCGGCGGTCGGCGGTGTCCGGACAGGGGTCACCGGCCTGGCGTCCCCCACGTAACAAAACGGGCGCACGGCAACGATGGCCGCGCACTCCGGAGGTTGGCAAGAATACGGAACGTACAGGCGTCCGACAACGTGGCGCACCGTCGTGCCGCTATTCAGCCCCTGGTAAGCCCTAATCAGGGCAAAGGGAACGCTAGCAGATCAGCCGTCCCGATCCTCGCCGTACTCGCCAAACCACCTGGCCAGTCGACCCCGCCGGCTGACCGCGCGCAGCCGCCGCTCGACCTCGTCGCGCACCCCCGCCGTCGCCACGATCAACATGCTGTCGCCCGTCTTGAACCGGGTGTCCGGGCCGGGCACGAAGCCCGACCCGTCGCGCAGCACCAGAGTCACCGAGGCGCCCACCGGCAACCGCAGCTCGTCCACGTGCACGCCGGCCAGCCGGGAACCCGGCGGCACCTCCAACTGCAGCAGGTCCGCCCGCATCCGCTCCAGCGGCGCCGTCTCCACCCGGATCTCGGCGAGCTCGGCCGGCGCGGTCACCCGCAACCGGCGGGCGGCCGGCGCCAGGGTGCCCGCCTGCAACAGAGTGAAGATCACCACCAGGACGAAGACCACGTCGAAGAGCCGATCCGCCCCCGGCACCCGTTCGGAGAGCGGGATGGTGGCCAGCACGATGGGCACCGCCCCGCGCAGCCCGGCCCAGGACAGGAACGCCTGTTCCCGCAGGTTGACCCGGAACGGCAGCGCGGCGACCAGCACCGACAGCGGCCGGGCGAGCAGCAGCAGGGCCAGGCCGGCGACCACGGCCGGCAGCACCGCCGCGTCCAGCCGGCTCGGCGTGACCAGCAGCCCGAGCAGCACGAACAACCCGATCTGGGCCAGCCAGGCCAGCCCGTCGGCGAAGCCGAGGATGGCCTGCCGGTGCGGCAGCCGGGCGTTGCCGAGCAGCACCCCGGCCACGTACACGGCGAGGAAGCCGGAGGCGTGCAGCACCGCACCGGCCGCGTACGCCAGCACGGTGAACCCGACGACGGCGATCGGGTAGAGCCCGGACGAGGGCAGCGCCGCGCGGCGCAGCGCGAACCGGCCGGCCAGCCCGGCGGCGAGCCCGACCGCCGCGCCCGCGCCCAGTTCGTAGCCGACCAGGAACACCTCGTACCACCACGGGTGGGCACCTGCGCCGTCGCGGGAGAGGAGCACCACCAGGATCACCACCGGGGCGTCGTTCATCCCGGACTCGGCCTCCAGAGTGGCCACCAGCCGGGGCGGCAGGCGCAACCGGCGCAGCGTGGCGAAGACCGCCGCCGCGTCGGTGGAGGAGAGCACCGCGCCGTAGAGCAGGGCGAGCCGCCAGTCCAGGTCGAGCAGCAGGTGCACCGCCAGGCCGACGACCAGGATGCTGACCAGCACGCCGACCGTGGAGAGGGCGGCGGCCAGCCCGAGCACCGGGCGCAGCGTGCTCCACCGGGCGGTCAGCCCGCCCTCCGCGATGATCACGATCAGCGCGCAGAAGCCGAGCACCCGGGTCAGCTCGGCGTCGTCGAAGTGGATGCCGAGCCCGGCCTCGCCGATCGCCACCCCGAGCGCCAGATAGACCAGCAGACTCGGCACGCCGAGGCGGGTGGAGAAGCGGACCGCGCCGACCGCCACCAGCAGGACGGCGGCACCGAGCAGCAGCGCGAGGTCCATCCCCGGCGTCACGGGTCACCGACCCGCAGCGCCCTCACCCGTCCGATCCGTCGCGCAGCCGGCGGAGTACGTCGGTCAGCCCGGCGGTCGGACGCTCGACGGTGAAGAGCTTGTCGCGGCTGGCCGCGCCGGTGCGCAGGGACACCGCGGCCGGCCGTACGCCGAGCGCCCCGGCCAGCGCCTTCCGGGCCGCCTCGGTGGCCCGGCCGTCGACGGCCGGGGCGTTCACCGCGATCACCAGGGCGGGGCCGTGCGGGCCGTCGAAGCGGCCGCCGACCCGGGCCCGTGCGGCGCCGGGCTTGACGCGTACCGCGACGGTGAGCGGATCTCCGGTGGGCATCGACGCGGCTCAGCTCGGCCGGGCGTCGGCGAGCAGCGTGGTGTCCGGCGCGCAGTCCGCGCACGGGGTGAAGCCGAGCGAGACCGCCTCGGAGACCGGCAGCGGCTCGTCGTCCCGGCCGAGCAGGTGCAGACAGGAGGAGAGGTGGTAGCGGGGGCGGCCGTCGACCACCCGTACCTCGGTGTCGAGCCGGGCCACCCACGCGGCGTCGGCCGGAGACACGTGCTGGGCTTCCGGTTCGTCGTAGACCGGCGCAGCGGGCTCTCCCGGCCAGGCGTCGGCGGGCGCGCCGGGCCAGGACCGGCCGGGCGCGGGGCTCACCGACGGCCACGGGCCGGCGTCGTCGGTGTCGCGGGAGCGCCCGGCGGCCGCCGGGGCCTCCCAGGACGGGTCCGGCGCGCGGCGCGCGGCCCCGCTCTCCGGCTCCCACGGGCTCTCGGCGTGCGGCTCCCACGGCTCGGCGGGACCGGTCACCGGCGGCTCGGGCGGTTGCCGCCACCCGTCGCCACCGGTGCCGCTCGTCGGGGGAACGTGCTGGACGGGGATCTCCGGCTCCACCGGGGCGTAGGGCTCCGGTGGGGCGGTGAAGCGGGGCGTACCCGCGGAGCCCCGTCCCGCGCGCGGCCCGGGCCGGTCCGTCGTCGCCCTGGCGGCGGCCGCCTGGCGGGCGCCCGCGACCAACGCGACGGCGGCCAACAGGCTGGCCGCGATGGAACTGATCAACAGGGTGCTGGAGCCGTCGGCGAGACCGACCACCAGCAGGACGACCGCGACGAGGATGAGCAGCAGACTTGCGACTATCACGGCTCACCCCCGCCGCGTCGTGTCGAGGTGGCGCGATCGGCGGGCCGTCGGGGGACGGCCGCCGACCGTGGATCAGCGACCGGCTTCGAGAGCTCCGGAGCGCCCGCCGCCGTACGAGCCGGCGAGGCCCGCGGCAGCCAACCCGTTGCCGGTGGCGGCACGACCGCCCTCGGCGCGGGTCATCTCGGCCTCGAGGCCCTGGCCCCGGCCGTCGAGATCCCGCAGCTGGCTCTCCAGGTACGCCTTGAGCCGGGTGCGGTACTCGCGCTCGAACTGCTTGAGTTCCTCGATGTGCTTCTGCAGCGCGGTGCGCTTGGCGTCCAGGCCGCCCATGGCCTCCTGGTGCCGCTGCCGGGCGTCACGCTCGAGGGCGTCGGCCTTGGCGCGCGCCTCGCGGGTGACCTCCTCGGCCTTCGACCGGGCCTCGGAGAGGAGCTGGTCGGCCTCGCGGCGGGCGTCGGAGACGTGGTCGTCGGCGGTGCGCTGGGCCATCATCAGCACCCGCAGCGCCTGCTGCTCGCCGTCGGCGCCGCCGGCCGGGCCACCGGTGGAGCGGACCTGCTCCAGCTCGGCCTGCATGGCCCGGGCGGCCTGCTCGGCCGCGGCCTTGTCGCGCTGCACCCGGTCGAGCTGGGCCTTGACGTCGTTGAGCTCCGCCGCGAGACGGGCGTCGCCGCCGGGGCCGGCGGGGGCGCCACCACGGCCGCCGCGCTCCACCTGGGCGCGCAGCTCGTTGTTCTCCTCGATCAGACGGGCAAGCTCACGCTCGACCTCGTCCAGGAAGGCGTCGACCTCCTCCTCGTCATACCCCCGCTTGCCGATCGGCGGTTTCTTGAAGGCGACGTTGTGGACGTCGGCCGGGGTCAGCGGCATCGAAACTCCTCGGGTCAGTTGCGGCCGCGTAGCGGGCTGGGCCACCGGACGGTCATCCGATGATCAACCGCTTCAACACGAACTCCATCAGCACGAACAGGATAACCAGGAGCACAAGGGAGGCCAGGTCGATGCTCACGGTACCAATTCGCAGTGGAGGGATCACACGCCTCAACGCCTTGAGAGGCGGATCAGTGACGCTCCACACGGATTCCAGTCCCGCCGATGCCCCGCGCCCCGGTTGCCACCGGCGACCGTACTGGAGGACGGCGCTGAGGACGAATCGGGCCAACAGCACAATAAGGAAGAGGTACAGCAACAGGTACAGGACTTGGAGCACGATCGACAACACGGCGGGCGAGGTCCCTCTCCTCGGGCGGACTTAGCTCAGGCTGAAAAAGCCGCCCTCAGCGATCTTGGCCTTGTCCTCCGCGGTGACCTGGACGTTGGCCGGTGAGAGCAGGAACACCCGGTTGGTCACGCGCTCGATCGTACCGCGCAGCCCGAACGCCAGCCCGGCGGCGAAGTCCACCAGGCGGCGGGCGTCGGCCTCGTCCATCTCGGTGAGGTTGATGATCACCGGTACGCCGTCGCGGAAGTGCTCGCCGATGGTGCGCGCCTCCCGGTAGGTGGTCGGGTGCAGCGTGGTGATCTGGTAGCGCTGCTCCTCCTCGGCCACCACCGCCCGCTCCCGCGCCTGGGTCTGCGGAGCCAGGGCCAGGTTGTCCCGGGTGTGGTAGGTCAGCGCGCCCGAGGTCTCCCCGGCGCCCGAGCGGGTGATCGACCGGACGCTGGACCGCTCGGCCCGCTCCGGGCGGTCGTCGTCGGCCCGCTCGGCCTCCGCGGCACGGCTCGCGCCGCGCTCGCTGAGCCGGCCCCGCTCGCCGAGCCGCGGACGCGGCGCCGGCGGCTCCTCCGCGTCGTCCTCGTCGTCGTCGGCGAACTCCTCCGAGTACCGGCTCGACCGGTACCGCGACTCGCGATAGGCCGGCTTGTCGTAGCCGTCGTCGTAGGCCCGCTCGTCATCCTCCTCGACGAGACCGAGCCAGACCCCCGCCTTGCGCAGTGCACCCATCCCGCGCCCTTCCGTCCGCCGTGCGGCACGCACCCCCGTGCCGTGTCGCTTGATCACGAATGGGCAATCCATGCCCACCGGATCGGATCGGCAATCCCCCGACAGGCGGTTCGCGGCCGCCCGCCGTGCCCCCGACAACGGGACGCCGTTCCTGAAAACAACACTGATGTAATTTGCTTCTATCGCGGTCAGGCTACCGCAGCGTGGGACGCATTCCGAGCAACGCGCTGCCGACGCGGACATGTGTCGCGCCGTACCCGATGGCCTGTTCCAGGTCGCCGCTCATGCCGGCGGAGAGCGCGCCGGCCTCGGGATGCCGCTCGCGGAAGCGCGCCGCCACCTCGGCGAGCCGGGCGAACGCCCGCTCCGGCTCCCAGCCCAGCGGCGCCACCGCCATCAGCCCGGCCAGCCGCAGCCCGCCCGCCCCGGCCAGCGCCTCGGCCACCGGGCCCAGCCCGCGGTCCGGGTCGGCCGAGTCCGGCAGCGCGCCCCCGCGCGCCGGGTCGCCGTCGATGCTGACCTGCACCAGGGCGTCCAGCGGCCGGTCCCGGCCGGCGGACGCGGCGGCGTCCAGGGCCCGGGCCAGCCGGACGCTGTCCACCGAGTGCACGACGTCGGCGTAGCGGACCACCGAGCGGGCCTTGTTGCGTTGCAGCTGGCCGATGAAGTGCCAGCGGGGGCTCACCCCGGCCGCGGCCACCTCGGCCGCCTTGCCGGACGCCTCCTGGTCGCGGTTCTCCCCCACGTCGGTCACCCCGAGACCGGCCAGCGCGACCACGTCGCCGGCCGGGTACGTCTTGGTGACCGCGATCATGGTGACCTCGGCGCGGTCGCGTCCGGCGGCGGCACAGGCGTCCGCGATGCGGGCACGTACCCGGGCGAGCCCGGCCGCGAGTTCGGCGCGCCGGTCCGGCCGCACCGTGGCTGGTTCGTCGGTCATCGGCGGTGCTCAGGAACCGTTCTTGAGGAAGTCGGGCACGTCGACGTCGTCGAAGAGCACCCGGCGCGGCGACTGCTGCGGGGCCGGCATGGTGGCCGGCGGCGTCACCGGCGGGCTCTGCGGCGCCGGCTGGTTCTGGTTGGTCTTGCGCGGCGCCTCGGCCGCCTTGTACGCCGGCGCGCCGCCGTCGAAGCCGGCCGCGATCACGGTGACCCGCACCTCGTCGCCGAGCGCGTCGTCGATGACCGCCCCGAAGATGATGTTGGCGTCCGGGTGGGCCGCGTCGGTGACCAGCTGGGCCGCGTCGTTGATCTCGAAGAGACCGAGGTCGGAGCCGCCGGCGATGGAGAGCAGCACGCCGCGCGCGCCGTCCATGCTCTGCTCCAGCAGCGGGCTGGAGATGGCCGCCTCGGCCGCCTCCACCGCACGGTTCTCGCCGCGGGCGCTGCCGATGCCCATCAACGCGCTGCCGGCGCCGCTCATCACGCTCTTGACGTCGGCGAAGTCCAGGTTGATCAGACCCGGCGTGGTGATCAGGTCGGTGATGCCCTGGACACCGGAGAGGAGCACCTGGTCGGCGGTGCGGAAGGCGTCCATCATGGAGATGTTGCGGTCGCCGAGCGCCAGCAGCCGGTCGTTGGGGATCACGATCAGCGTGTCGCACTGGTTGCGCAGTTCGTCTATGCCGGACTCGGCCTGCACCTGGCGGCGCTTGCCCTCGAAGGAGAACGGCCGGGTCACCACGCCGATGGTGAGCGCCCCGAGCTTGCGGGCGATGTTGGCCACCACCGGCGCGCCGCCGGTGCCGGTGCCGCCGCCCTCGCCGCAGGTGACGAAGACCATGTCGGCGCCCTTGAGCACCTCCTCGATCTCGTCGCGGTGGTCCTCGGCGGCGTTCTTGCCCACGTCCGGATTGGCGCCGGCGCCGAGGCCCCGGGTCAGCTCCCGGCCGACGTCGAGCTTGACGTCGGCGTCACTCATCAGCAGCGCCTGCGCGTCGGTGTTGATCGCGATGAACTCGACGCCCTTGAGCCCAACCTCGATCATCCGGTTGACGGCGTTGACGCCGCCGCCACCGATGCCGACGACCTTGATGACCGCCAGGTAGTTGTGCGGAGGTGTCATCTCCGGTCCTTCCCTTCGAGATTGGCATCGCCCCGACCGGGTATGGCGTGGCCAGACCGGCGGTCGACGACAGCTGTCACCACAGAGGATTAGGCTTAAACCCTCACCCTCTACTAGAGGCTTACAGTTATGTCAACCACTGATCCTCTTCGGGGCAACGTAAGCGCCCCCACGCCGAGAGCCAAGGACCTGCCCGGCGTGTCGCCGCCCCAAGCGGGACGGGTCACGTTCCGATGCGGAATCACTTGAAGGTCACCACGTCAGGCGCGCTGACGTCGATCGTGTCGGCCTTGCGACCCAGCAGCGCGGTGGCCACCCGCGCCTTGTCCGCTCCCCGGGTCGCGTCACCCCAGACGATCGTCCGGTCCCCCTGGAGGGTGAGGCTGATCCGGGCCAGACCCTCCACAGTGAGCGCGGTGAGTTCCGCGCGCAGCTGCGGAGTGAGCACCGCCAGCACCTCCAGCGCGGCCCGGGTGCCCGGGTCGTCCGGGCCGGGGGTCGCCAGCCGGACCACCGGCAGGCCGTCCGGGGCCCGCGGCACCGTCCGGAACACCACCCCGTCGGCGTCGAAGACCGCGAACTGCCCGTCCCGGGGCACCGCGGCGACCCCGGTCCGCTCGACCACCGTCACCACCAGCGTGCCCGGCCAGTCCCGGGTGACCGTGGCCCGCCGGACCGGGGCCAGCGCGCCGATCCGCCGGCCGGTCGCGGCCAGGTCCACGCGGGCCAGCGGGACGCCGTCCGCGACCTCCGCCGCCTCCCGCACCTCGACCGGGGTGACCAGCTCGGCGCCGACCACGCGCACCTCGCGCACCCCGAACAGCCCGGTGCCGAGCACCGTCCAGGCGATCAGCGTGGCCACGGCGAGCACCGCGGCGGCCACCGCCCAGGGCAGGGCCGCGCGCATCCGCCGCTGCCGCGCCCGGGCCATGAACCGCCGGGTGGACGGCGGGACCGCGTCGCTGCCGGCCCGGACGAGCTGCCAGCGGCGCACCGGACCGCGCCGGGGGCCGCCGCCGTCCGTGCCGGCGGTACGGCCCCGCGCCGGGCCCGGGCTCATCCCGCGGTGGAGGCCGCGCCGTCCGGGTCGACGGCCGTGCCGAGGACCGCCTGGTCGGCGGGACCGGTGGAGGCCCGCGCGGTGAGGGCGTCGAGCAGCTGGTCACCCATCAGGGAGATCGGCGGGGCACCCATGGTCACCACCACGTCACCGGGGCGGGCCCGGCGGGCCACCTCGACCGGGGCGTCCTCCCACGAGTCGACGAACACCTTGTGCGGGGCGTCCAGCGGCACCACCTCGAGAAGCGCCGCCGACCCCTCGCCGGGCTGGCGCAGCTCGCCCGGCCCGAAGACCTCCAGCAGCACCACCTCGTCGGCGATGCCCAGTGCCGCGGCGATCTCCGCCTGCAGGTCCCGGGTGCGGTAGAGCCGGTAGGGCTGGAAGACCACGAGCAGCCGACCGTCCCCGGCCACCTCGCGCAGCGTCTGCAAGGCGAGCGTCATCGAGGTCGGGTGGTACGCGTACTCGTCGTAGACCAGCACGCCGTCCGCGAGGCCCTTGCGCTCGAAGCGCCGGCGTACGCCGGGGAAGCCGCCCAGCGCCGCCTCGGCCGCCTCCACCGGCAGCCCCAGCAGGTACGCGGTGAGCACGGCGGAGGCGCTGTTGAGCCCCATGTGCCGGCCGGGGATCGGCAGCCGGATCTCGCCCAGCGAGCGGCCGTCGATCTCGGCCAGGTAGCGCACGCCCTGCGCGGTGGAGGCCATGTCGTCCAGCCGCAGGTCGGCGTCCGGGGAGAGGCCGTAGGTGTGCACCCGGCGGCCCTCGGCGCGCAGCGTCTCGGCCAGCCGGCGCCCGCCCGGGTCGTCGGCGCAGGTGATGATGAAGCCGTCCGGGTCGGTGAGCCGGGCGAACTCGGCGAAGGTCGCCTCCAGGTTCGCCAGGTCCCCGTAGGTGTTGAGGTGGTCCGCCTCGACGTTGGTGATGATCGAGACGTAGGGGCGGTAGATGAGGAACGAGCGGTCGCTCTCGTCCGCCTCGACCACGAAGTACTCGCCGGTGCCGTGGTGCGCGCCGGAGCCGACCTCGGAGATCTCCCCGCCGATGACGAAGGACGGGTCCGCGCCAGCCTGCTGAAGGACCATGGTCACCATCGAGGTGGTGGTGGTCTTGCCGTGGGTGCCGGCGACCGCCACCGTGCGGCGGCCGGTCATCGCCGCGGCCAGCGCCTCGGAGCGGTGCAGCACCCGCAGGCCGCGCCGGCGGGCCTCGACCATCTCCAAGTGGTCCTGCGGGATGGCCGAGGAGTAGACCACGGTGTCCACGCCGTCGAGGTTGGCCACCTCGTGGGTCATGTGGATGGTGCCGCCGAGCGCGCGCAGGCCGGCCAGCGACGGCCACTCGCGCAGCTCGCTGCCGGAGACCGGCAGGCCACGGGTGAGGAAGAGCCGGGCCAGGCCGCTCATGCCGACCCCACCCACCCCGATCAGGTGGATCCGGCCCAGATCCTCCGCGGTGAGCGTGCCGGCCGGGGTGAACTGCGCGGTGTTCATGCCAGGTACCTTCCCGTCGCGGTGGCCGGCTCCGCCGCGCCACCGTCGTTCACGCCTGCGGGGCTCGCCTGCTCGCTCCTCGCGCTCACCGGGCCACCGCCTCGTAGACGAAGTTCAGCAGCGCGACGTCGCCGTCGCGCCGCCCGTACGCGGCCGCGGCGTTGCCCATCGCGGCGAGCCGGTGGGGGTCGCGGACCAGCGGGATGACCGTCCGCTCCAGCCAGTCCGGGGTCAGCTCGGCGTCGTCGACGAGCAGCCCGCCACCGGCCTCCACCACGGGCAGCGCGTTGCGCTTCTGCTCCTGGTTGCTGTGCGGGTACGGCACGTAGATGGTGGGCAGGCCGATGGCGGCCACCTCGGCGCAGGTCATCGCCCCGCCCCGGGCCAGCATCAGGTCGGCGGCGGCGTACCCCAGCTCCATCTCGGACAGATAGGGCAGGGTCACGTACGGCACCGGCAGGTCGGTGGGGACCGGCACCGGCTCGTTGCGCGCGCCGATGACGTGCAGCACCTGCACGCCGTTGCGGGCCAGTTCCTTGGCGGCGCCGGAGACCGCCAGGTTGATCGAGCGGGCGCCCTGCGAGCCGCCGGCGACGAAGAGCACCGGCAGGTCGGGGCGGAGTCCGAAGTGGGCCCGCGCGGCGTCGCGCATGGCGACCCGGTCCAGCCCGGCGATGCCCCGCCGCAGCGGCACGCCGACCACCCGGGCGTCGCGCAGCGACTCGGCCTGCGCGGGCTGGTGCGGGAAGCCCGCGGCGATGTTCTTGGTGAACTTCATGCCGAGCCGGTTGGCCACGCCCGGCGGCACGTTCACCTCGTGGATCACGATGGGCAGCTCGCGGCGCCAGGCGGCGAGGTAGCCGGGGACGGAGACGTACCCGCCGAAGCCGACCACCACGTCGGCCTGCACCTCGTCGATCACCTTGCCCGCGGCGCGGGCGGCCTTCCACATCCGGTCCGGGGTACGCATCAGGCTCATGTTGACCGAGCGGGGCAGCTGGTACGCCGGGATCTGCCGCAGGTCGTAGCCGGCCGGCGGGATCAGCTCGTTCTCCAGCCCCTTCGGGGTGCCCAGGCAGGTGATCCGGACGCCCGGGTCGTGTCGGCGCAGGCAATCGGCGAAGGCGAGCAGCGGGTAGATGTGCCCACCCGTGCCTCCTCCGCAGAGCACCACCGAACGCAGCGGACCCATCAGCGTCTCCTCTCGCTCGCCGTCCCGCCCCGGGTCCGGCCCTGCCGGCCGCCGCGCGGCGCGGCCTCGTCGTCGGATCGCCGCGCTCGCGACCGGGGTACGGACCCTCGGGCAGCCGGTGGCGTCGCCGGGCGGCGGCGCCGGCCGGGAAGCGGCGGCAACGGGGCCCAGAGTAGTCGGACCCATCGGGCCGGTGGACGGGCATGCAGGGCTCGGGCGGCGTCGGGCTCGGCGCGGGCGAACGAGGCGAGGATGCCGACCGCCGCCAGCGTCACGACCAGGGCGCTGCCGCCGTCGGAGATGAACGGCAGCGGCACACCGGTCAGCGGCAGCAGGCCGATCACCCCACCGATGTTGATCACGGCCTGGCCGACCAGCCAGGCGGTGATCGCGGCGGCGGCGAGCCGGCGGAACGGGTCCTCGACCCGCCGCGCCACGCGCAGCCCGGTGTAGGCCAGCACGGCGAAGAGCACCAGGATGACGGTGCAGCCGACCACCCCGAGCTCCTCGGCGATCACCGCGAAGATGAAGTCGTTGTGCGCCGCCGGCAGCCAGCCGAACTTCAGGCTGCTCTTGCCCAGCCCGACGCCGAACCAGCCGCCGTGCTCGATGGCGTTGCGGGCCTGGACGAGCTGCCAGCAGTCGGTCTCCAGGCAGGTGGCCGGGTCGGGCGGGCTGATGAACGAGGTCAGCCGGGCCAGCCGGTAGTTCTCCTCGCCGACGGCACCGGACCCGGCGCCGAGCGACGCCACGGCCACCAGCACGCCGATGCCGAGCAGGCCCACCGCGGTGAGCGCGGCGAAGACCCGCATCCGCACCCCGGCGGCCCAGAGCAGCCCGACCACGATCGCCAGCAGGCAGAGCATGGTGCCCAGGTCGTTGTAGCCGACCAGCACGAAGAGCAGGCCGACCACCGGGAAGAGCGGGGTGGCCAGCTCCTTCCACCAGCCCAGCGCGGCGCCCTTGCGGGCGATCACGTGCGCCCCCCAGAGCACCAGCGCGAGCTTGGCCAGCTCGGAGGGCTGCACCTGGATCGGGCCGAGGTAGAGCCAGAGCAGGTTGGCCCGCACCGGGCCCAGCGCCTTGATCCGGAACAGCGAGTCCAGGGCCAGCAGCAGGTTGAGCACCAGCAGCAGCACCACGGCGGCGGCGAGCACCGGCCGGCCGAGCGCACGGAAGGTGGTGGCGGGCAGACGCTGGCAGGCCCAGAACGCCACGATCCCGATCACCGCGAAGACGGCCTGCTTGGTCACCGACGCCGAGGCGTCCCCGGCCTCGGCGTAGTCCTTGACGCTGGTCGCGGAGAAGACCATGGTCAGGCCGATCAGCAGCAGCAGGCCGGCGCTGGAGAGCAGCAGGTAGTAGGAGGCCAGCGGGCGGGCCAGCAGGCCGCGCAGCGCCGCCAGGCCACCGGCGGCGTCCAGGCCGGAGACCGCCGCCGGCGGATCGGCGGTACGCCCCGCGCCCGCGACCCGCCGTGCCTGGGTCTGATCCGTCGTCGTCGTGCCGGTACCGCCTCGGTCCTCCCCCACGATCCCATCATCGCCGTTTCGCCGGGCCGGTTCCCGCCGTTCGGCCCGGTCGGCGTGTCGGAATGCGCGACGGGGGCCCCTCGGCTATGAGGGACCCCCGTCGCGGGGCGTCGTGGCCGGGGTGTGCCCCGGTCCGGGCGGGGCCGGGCGGTGCGGCCCGGCGCCCGCGGCTCAGCCCATGCTGGCCAGGAAGTCGCTGTAGAACAGGCCGAGGGCGATGGCGACGCAGATCCCGGCGATGATCCAGAACCGCACCACGATGTTGACCTCGCTCCAGCCGGCGAGCTCGAAGTGGTGCTGCAGCGGCGACATCCGGAACACCCGCTTGCCGGTGGTCCGGAAGGAGATGATCTGGATCACCACCGACATGGTGATGATCACGAACAGCCCGCCGATGATCGGCAGCAGCAGGATCGTCCGGGTGGACATCGCCATGCCGGCGATCAGGCCGCCCAGCCCGAGCGCGCCGGTGTCGCCCATGAAGATCCGGGCCGGCGAGGTGTTCCACCAGAGGAAGCCGACGCAGGCCCCCGCCGCCGCCCCGGCGATCAGCGCGATCTCCAGCGGGTCCCGGACGGCGTAGCAGTAGTTCTCCGGGTTCGCGGTGTAGGTCGGGTCGGCGCACCAGTGCCGGTACTGCCAGAACGCGATCAACGCGTACGCGGCCAGGACCATCACCGAGGCGCCGGTGGCGAGGCCGTCGAGGCCGTCGGTGAGGTTCACGCCGTTGGTCGCGGCCATCACCACGAAGATGATGACGATCACCGAGGCGATCTTGCCGATCTCCAGCGCCGGGATGTCCCGGATGAAGCTGAGCGTGGTGGCGCCGACGGTCTCGGTGTTGGTGGCCGCGCCGCTGGCGTCGGTCATCGTGCTCGGGAAGTAGAGCGCCACGACCCCGAAGATCGCGCCGACCAGGATCTGCCCGAAGAGCTTGCCGCGCTTGTTGAGACCGCCGCTGTGCCGCTTGCGGACCTTGAGGAAGTCGTCGATGAAGCCGACCGCGCCGGAGAAGACCATCAGCCCCAGCAGCACCAGCGCGGTGATCGTCGGCTCGACCTGGGCGATCTGCGCGTCCGGCAGGGTGGTCAGGGCCAGGTGACCGGCGACGTACGCGATCACCGTGGCCAGGATGAAGACCACGCCGCCCATCGTCGGCGTGCCCTTCTTGCCCTCATTGCTGGCGAGCCCGAGGTTCGATCGGATCGGCTGGCCGGCCTTGAGCCGGGCGAACACCTTGATCGCGATCGGGGTGCCGAGCAGCGAGATCAGGAACGCCACACCGACGGCGATGATCACCGCCCTCATGCGGCGTCCCCGTTCCCGGTGGCGCCGGCGCGCAGCGCGTCGGCCACCTCCCAGGTGCGGTACCGGGAGCCCTTCACCAGGACCACGTCGCCCGGTCGTAGCTCGCTGCGCAGCACCTCGACGGCCGCCGCCTGATCGGTGAGCAGCACCGACTCTCCTCCCCAGTCACTTACCGCTGTCGCGCCCTCGTGGATCGGCGCCGCCGGCTCACCCACCACGAGCAGCCGGTCCACACCCAGTTCCGCCGCGAGCCGGCCCACCTCCCGGTGCCCGTCGCGTTCGAAGTCGCCCAGCTCGGCCATGTAGCCGAGCGCGGCAAAGATACGCCCTTCGCGGCGCATGCCGGCAAGCGCACGCAGCGCCACCGCCATCGACGCCGGGTTGGCGTTGTACGAGTCGTCGATCACGGTCACCCCGTCGGGCCGGTCGAAGACGTCCATCCGGCGGGTGGAGACCAGCCCCAGCTCACCCAGGGCGACGGCCACCTCGGCCGGCGACATCCCGAGCTCGCGGGCCACCGCCGCGGCGGCCAGCGAGTTCCAGACCTGGTGCCGGCCGGTCAGCCCGAGCCGCACCGGGGCGCTCCCCTCCGGGGTGACGAGGGTGTACGACGGCCGGCCCCGGTCGTCGATCGACACGTCGACCGCCCGGACGTCGGCGTGCGCGGCCTCGCCGTACCGGACCACCCGGGCGCCGGTCCGCGCCGCCATCGCGTCGACCAGGGGGTCGTCGGCGTTGAGCACGGCCAGCCCGTCCGCCGGCAGCGCCTCGACCAGCTCGCCCTTGGCCAGGGCGATGTTCTCCACCGAGCCGAACTCGCCGATGTGCGCGACCCCGACGTTGAGCACCACGGAGATCCGCGGCGGCACCACGTCGCAGAGGTAGCGCACGTGCCCGATCCCGCGGGCACCCTTCTCCATCACCAGGAAGCGGGTCTCCGGCGTGGCCTGCAACGCCGTGTACGGGTGCCCCAGCTCGTTGTTGAACGAGCCGGGCGGGGCCACCGTCGGGCCGAGCCGGACGGTGAGCTGGGCGATCAGGTCCTTGGTGGTGGTCTTGCCCGACGAGCCGGTCAGCCCGATCACCGTCAGCTGCGGCAGCCGGTCCACCACTGCGCGGGCCAGCCGGCCCAGCGCGGTCAGCGCGTCGCCCACCAGCACCATCGGCACCCCGGGCACCTCGCGAGTGCCGAGCACCGCCACCGCGCCGGCGTCGACCGCGCGGGCCGCGTAGTCGTGCCCGTCGACCTTCTCCCCGGGGAACGCGACGAAGAGCGCCCCGGCGGTGACCTTGCGGGAGTCGAACTCGACCGGTCCGGTGACCCGGGCGTCCGGGTCGGCGCCGACGAGACGGCCGTCGACGGCCGAGGCGACCTCGGCCAGGCTCAGCGGGATCACCGTCGGCCCGCCAGGTCCCCGAAGCGGGCGCCGAGCGCCTCCGCCAGCTCCACCCGGTCGTCGAACGGGTGCACCTCGCCGCCGACCTCCTGGCCGCGCTCGTGGCCCTTGCCGAGCAGCGCCACCACGTCGCCGGGCTCGGCGAGCCGGACCGCCTCGGCGATGGCGGCCCGCCGGCCCGGCGCCTCGATGATCCGCGCGGCGGTGCCGGCCTCGTACGCCCCGGCGAGCACCTCGGCCCGGATCGCGGCCGGGTCCTCGGTGCGCGGGTTGTCGTCGGTCACCAGCACCACGTCGGCCCCCCGGGCCGCGGCGGCGCCCATCACCGGCCGCTTGCCCCGGTCCCGGTCCCCGCCCGCGCCGATCACGCAGATCAGCCGCCCGGCACTCAGCTCGCGCAGCGCGGCCAGGGCGGCCACGATGGCGTCGGACTTGTGCGCGTAGTCGACCACGCCGCGCACCGGACCGGCCGCGCTGACCAGCTCCAGCCGTCCCGGGACGCCGCCGCAGGCGGCCACCCCCGCGGCGGCGGTCGCCGGATCGACCCCGGCGGCCACCAGGGCGGCGACGGCCAGCAGGGCGTTGGCCACGTTGTGCCGGCCGGGCAGCGCCACCCCGGCGGGGAGCACCAGGCCGTCCGGGCCGTGGATCGTGAAGCGCTGGGCGTACCCCTCGCCGCCGACCTCGTCGGCCCACCAGGTGGCCGCACGGTCACCGGCCGCGGAGTAGCTGACCGTGGCGGGCTTGAACAGCGGGCGCAGCGCCGGGTCGTCGAGGTTGAGCACCTCCACGGCGCAGCGGCCGTCGAAGAGCCGCGCCTTGGCCGCGAAGTAGTCGGCCGAGTCGGCGTGGAAGTCGAGGTGGTCGGAGCCGAAGTTGGTGTAGCCGCCGACGGTGAACCGCACCCCGCCGACCCGCCCCATCGCCAGGGCGTGGCTGGACACCTCCATCACCACCGCGGTCACCCCGCGCTCGCGCGCGGCGGCGAGCATCGCGTGCAGGTCGGTCGCCTCCGGGGTGGTCCGCACGCTGTCGATCACCAGGTCGCCCAGCCGGGTCTCCACGGTGCCGATCAGGCCGGTGGTGTGACCGGCGGCGCGCAGGCCCGACTCCACCAGGTAGGCGGTGGAGGTCTTGCCGGCGGTGCCGGTCACCCCGATCACGGTCAGCCCCGCGGTCGGGTCGCCGTAGACGGCGGAGGCGAGGTCGCCGAGGACCGCCCGGGGGTCGGGGACCACCAGGGCGGGCAGGCCGGCCGCGGTCACCGCGGCCGCGCCGGCCGGGTCGGTCAGCGCGGCCACCGCGCCGGCGGCCGCCGCGGCGGCGGCGAACTCCGCGCCGTGCCGGCGGGCGCCGGGCAGCGCGGCGTACAGGTCGCCGGGGCGGACCTCCTGGCTGGCGTGGGTCGCCCCGGTCACGGTCACCTCGGCCGCGCCCTCGGGCGGCGCGACGGTGAGCCGGGCGGCGAGGTCGCCGAGCCGGACTGCGGGCACGGTACGGGGACGTGGATTGCCGGGCACGGCGTCAGACCCTACCCGGTCGTCCGGTCCGGACCGAACAGCGCGACTGAATGTCCGCCTCGGGAGTCGCGCCCACCGGGCCCGGGCGCGGCGACCGCCAGCCGGGCGTGCTCGGGACGGGCTGGTATGGACGCCGGACCTCACGCAGCCACCGGGGAAGGTGACGACCGGACGAAGCCGGTGTGGGAAACCATGGCGGTGCCGGCCACGACTCGACGCCCTCGGCGCCCCGACGGACGGCCGGCGCAATTTCCCATTCCCAGCCCGCGTCGGCGGCCACCGACGGACCGGCGGAATCCCGCACGGAAAATGAATCAATGCGAAAGTGCACTACCGTTTCGACGACGCCGACAAACGGGCGATCTCAATTGCGGGAATGCTGGTTTCTCCGCCTGCGTGACCATCAGCGAAAAACAGGAAACGGGGCGCGGGCCCGGAGGACAAGCTCCGGGCCCGCGCCCCGTTTTCGCTCTACAACCGGTAGCAGGTCAGCGGGTGCATGTCCGCGTGGATGAACTTCATGGCATTCCGGGTGTTCGGCCCGTAGACGCCGTCAGCGCTCACGCCGATCGCCGACTGCACCTGCTTCAACGCGGTCTGGGTGCCACCGCCGAAGACGCCGTCCGTCGCCAGGCTCTTCCCGTAGCAGACGTTCAAGGTGTGCTGCAGCTGCCCGACCGCATCGCTGACGTTGCCGCGCACCATGTTGCAGGTGATGTTGGTGCCCGCCGACGGGACCCGCCGCATGTTGTACACATAGGTCGTGTTGCAGGTGGGCGTGGCGAACACCCCGACTCCGGGGGCAGCCGCGGCCGGCGCCGACAGCGCGAGCACGGCCGAAGCCCCGGTGGCGACCGCGCCGAACACGGCCATCATCCTACGTCCGATGAACAATTGTCGTCCCCTTTCGACGCCTGCGGTTTCGCCGACATGTGTCGACGGAGGGAAATGCCGCAGCCCCGTTATCTCGTCGAAGGGAGCCTAACAGCGCCACACCCGCGTGCGCCACCCCGCCCACGCACAGTTACCAATTGAAGGTGACAACTACCCGCTCATCCAGGGAAAACGACGAACTTGGGGGCGGGGCCCCCAGCGGGAGGAACCCGCGAGTGACGCAGGGCGAAGCTCATCATGTCGCGGAAGGATTGAGTCGCCACCGGACCGCCGGCGCCCTGCGGGTCGTACACGAACACGGCGATCACGTAACGGGGCTTCTCCGCGGGCGCCATCCCGATGAACGAGGCGACCTCCCCGGGCTGCCGCACGCCGTTGACGAGCCGGAAACCGGTGCCCGTCTTGCCGGCGACCCGGTAGCCCGGGACCGCCGCCTCGATGCCCGTGGCGTCCTCGACGGTGGTGACCGCCTCCAGCATCCGCCGCAGCGCGGCGGCGTTGGCCGGGCTGAGCACCGGCCGGGTGACCGGCGCCGCGGCCGGCGTACGCTTCCCGTCCGCCCCGTTGACCACCTCCTTGATCAGGTGGGGCTGGACGTACGTGCCGTCGTTGGCGATGGTGGCGTACGCGGCGGCCATCTGCAGCGGCGTGGCGTCCACGCTGTGCCCGATCGGCACCGACCCTTCCGACGACCCGCTCCACTCGTCGGCGGGCAGCAGCCGCCCGGAGGCCTCCCCCGGCATCCCCTCGCCGGTGGGCTGCCCCAGCCCGAACCGCTTCTGGTAGTCGATCAGCCGGTCGCGGCCCAACTTGTCGGCGATCTGGATGGTGCCGACGTTCGAGGAGTAGGCGAGCATGCCGGGCAGCGTCATGCGCCGTCCGTGCGCCTTGTGGGTGTCGGTGAAGACGGTGTCGCCCTTGGTGATGGTGTTGGCGATGGGCATGACGGTGTCCGGAGTGATCACACCCTCCTGCAACGCCGCGCCGAAGGTGATCGCCTTGTGCACCGACCCCGGGTCCACCACGAAGCTGGTCGCCGCGTCCTCCCGGTCGGTCGGCCGGCTCGGCCCCGGATTGGCGGCGTTGTAGCTGGGGTGGCTGGCCTGGGCCAGCACCTCGCCGGTCGCCACGTCCAGCACCACGGCGGCGCCCACGCCGCCCCGGGTCTGCGCCATCCGCCGGCCGAGCACCTGCTGCACCTGGTACTGCAGGTCCCGGTCGATGGTGAGCACCAGGGAGCTGCCCGGCTTGGCCGGGGTGGTCTGGCTGTAGCCGCCGGGGATGGGCGCGTCCAGGTCGCCCTGGCCCGCCTCGTAGACCCGCCGCCCGTCCTTGCCCTGGAGCACGTCGTCGTAGCGCGCCTCCAGCCCCTCCAGGCCATTCATGTCCTGGCTGACGAAGCCGACCAGGTTCGCGGCGAGGTCGCCGCCGGGCACCTCGCGCCGCTCGTCGCGGTGGGTGCCGATGCCGGGGAGGTCGAGCGCCTCGATCTGCTTGGCCTTTGGGATGTCGACACCTCGGGCCAGGTACTGGAACTGCGACTCGCCGCCGCCGGGCAGGCTGCGCCGCTGCATCTTCTCGGCCAGCTCGGACGCGGGCACGCCGAGCAACGGGGAGAGCAGTCGCGCCGTGGTCGCCCGGTCCTTGACCTGGGTCGGGTCGGCGAAGACGTACCGCGCCTCGACGCTGCGGGCCAGCGGGGCGCCGGTGCGGTCGACGATCGCGCCGCGCGGAGCGGGCAGGTCGACCCGGGTGAGCCGGTTCTCGACGCCCGCGCCCGCGTACGCCGGAGTGTCCACCGCCTGGAGGAAGACCAGCCGGATGCCGATGGTGACGAAGAGCGCCAGCACGAGCATGGTGCCCAGCCGCAGCCGGCGGCGCGGCTCGGCGAGCTTCGGCGGCCGGCGCGGCTTGCGGGAGGGGCGGCGGCCCGCCGGGCGCTCCGGCCGGCGCGGCGCGCGCCCGCCGGCCCGGCGGCGCGGCGGCGCCAGCTCCTCATCGTCGTCGTCGGTCCAGGCGGGCCGGGACGGGACGGTGCGGACGACGCCGGCCCGGGTGGCCGGCGCGGCCTCGCGTCGCCCGCCGCGCGCCGCCGCCCGACCACCGTCGAGCACCTGCAACGCGGGGCGGAACGGATCGCCGGAACGGCCGGCCCGAGGGGTACGCCGCTGGCCGGTCCGCTCCTCGCGGCCGGCCCGCTCCTCGCCGCTCTCCCGGATGGTCCGGCCCCGAGGGGTGTACGCCCGGGCGTCGGAGATCCCGCCGATGCCCGGCTCCCCGGCGCGCGGGTCGCCGCCCCGGCCGGCCCGGGACGGGCCGCGCCGGGAGCCCGTGGTGGGGTCCCGGCGCGGTTCGTCCGATCTCGGCGGCACTGCTATCCCCCGTTGCCCTGCTGGCTGGTGATCGCCGGCTGCCCGTTGGCGGGCTGCGGCACGCCGATCATCCGGCCGTCCGGCAGCCGGATGTAGGCCGGCTCGCCGGCCTCGACCAGGCCGAGCTTGCGCGCCTCGGCGGTCAGGTTGCCCGGCGCCTTGGCCTCCTCGATCTGCTTGTTCAGCTGCTGCTCGTCCACGTCGAGGCGGGCCTGCTGCTGCTGGAGCTGCTGGAGCTTGAAGGCGTTCTCGTTGATCTTCGTGTTGACGGCGAGGATGCCGAGCACCCCGCCGACGACCAGCACCACGATCAGCGCCGCGAACGGCGCCCGCGGCACCCGCACCGGCGGCGGCGGCGCGACGCGCAGCCGGGGCCGGGCGGCCGTGGTGTCGGCGACCTTCTCGGCGGGCCGCAGCGCGGCGCTGCCCTGGATCGGGAACTCGCGCGCCCCCCGGGCGCGAGTCTCCCCCTGCCGGCCGGCGAGGTCCGCCGGCTTTCCGCCGCGCGTGGTGCGCTGCGTCGCGGTCCGGCCCCCCGACCGCGGTGCGCGCTGCCCGACGGCCTCCCGGCCGTCGCGCTTGTTGACGTTCATGTTCCCTCCCCCTCTTCGTCCGTCCCTCTGCCGTCCCCCGGCGCCGACCCACGGTCCACTGTGGAACCCGGTGTCGACCCCGTCCCCGGTTGGTGCATCGCCCTGACCCGTCGGCGGGACCGTTCGCGGTCGGTCCGCCCCTGCTCCCCGGCAGCCGGATCGAGCCGGACCGCTGCCCGCAGCCGCACCGAGGCGGCGCGCGGGTTAGCGGCGACCTCCGCCTCCCCGGGAAGCTCGGCGCCCCGGCTGAGCAGCCGGAACGTCGGGCCCGACCCGGGAAGTTCCACCGGGAGGTCGACCGGGCCCTTACTGCGGACCCGGTCGGCGAGCGCCTGCTTGGTGAGCCGGTCCTCCAGCGAGTGGTAGGACAGGACCACCATGCGGCCGCCCACGTTGAGCGCGTCGAGAGCGGCCGGCAGCGCCGTCTCCAGCGCTGCCAGCTCTCTGTTTACCTCGATCCGTAAAGCCTGAAACGTTCTCTTGGCCGGGTGTCCCCCGGTTCGTCGGGCTGGTGCCGGAATGCTCTCCCTGACCAGCTCGGCCAGCCGGGCCGAGGAGGTGATCCGGCCCCGCTCGCGCTCCCGGATGATCGCCGAGGCGATCCGGCCGGCGAACTTCTCCTCGCCGTAGACCCGCAGCACCCGGGCCAGGTCCGGGTGCGAGTAGGTGTTGACCACCTCCTCGGCGGTCACCCCCCGGGTCTGGTCCATCCGCATGTCCAGCGGCGCGTCCTGGGCGTACGCGAACCCGCGGTCGGGCGCGTCCAGCTGCAACGAGGAGACCCCGAGATCGAACAGGATCGCGTCGATGCCGGCGTAGCCCAGCCGCTGGAGCACCTCGGGCAGCTCGTCGTAGACGGCGTGCTCCAGGTGGATCCGGTCGGCGAAGCGGGCCAGCCGGACCCGCGCGTGGGCGAGGGCCTCGGTGTCCCGGTCCAGGCCGATCAGCACCGTGTGCGGGTGCCGTTCCAGCACCGCCTCGGCGTGCCCGGCCAGTCCCAGCGTCGCGTCGACGTGCACCGTCCGGCCGCCCCGGTCCAGCGCGGGGGCCAGCAACTCGAGACACCTCTCGAGCAGCACCGGCACGTGCGTGCCGCGAAGCTCCCCCATGTCGACCCCCACTGTTGAGACGTTCCGTTCGGTCCTGCGACCCTGCTCGTCGGACGACGCCGTGCCGTCGTACCGCCAGATCCCCATCCGCTCCCGCTTCGCCTCCCGGGCCGCGCGTGCCCCGGAGACTGATCGTGCGCCTGGCACCGGGGAAGGGGTGCCAGGAACTCGAAAGCGGCTGGAGATCTCGCAGTACGTCGGGCGTCGTCGCGCCCTACAGGCCGCCGGGCAGCACCCCCTCCTCGATGTCGGCGAAGTCGTCTTCGCTTTCGGCGAGGTAGGTCTCCCAGGCCGCCTTGTCCCAGATCTCCACCCGGGTGCTCGCCCCGATCACCACCAGATCCCGGTCGAGTGCGGCGTACGACCGGAGGTGGGCCGGGATGGTGACCCGCCCCTGCTTGTCGGGGACCTCGTCGTGCGCGCTGGCGAAGAAGACCCGGCTGTAGGCCCGGGCCGCCTTGTGTGTCATCGGCTGCGCGCGCAACTGGTCGGCGATCCGCTGGAACTCGGGCGTGGGGAAGACGTAGAGGCAGCGCTCCTGCCCTTTGGTGATCACGACACCCCCCGCCAGCTCGTCCCGGAACTTCGCCGGAAGGATCAACCGGCCTTTGTCGTCCAGGCGCGGAGTGTGGGTGCCGAGGAACATCGGCCCTACCCCCTCGCCCTTTAGCGGCGTTCGCGGCGCCGCTGACCCCCCGGGCCGGTGGGCCCTCCCGGCCTCACCATCGCGCCCCACTCTACTCCACTTCCCTCCACCTGCAACCAGAATCGCCCGCGTGGCGCGCCGCTCCTCCCCGCAAAAGCGCACGTCAGACGGGGTGGAGCGGAGTGGAGGGCCGGAGCGCCCCCGCGCCGCGTCCGCTACCCGACATAGCCCGACCCCCGTCCGGCGGAGTGCGGGGCGACCGGACGCCCGGACGGAACCGGCCGAACGGTTCGCCGTCCGCGGCGATCTGGCGGGCGTACGGGTCCGGTAACCTCGCTCGGGTGACGGACGCGAAGATGCCCCTGCGGGCAAAGGTGGCCAGCTCGGTGTCGCGGACCGCCGCGGCGCTGTCGCGGGCCGCCGGCCGAGGTGACGGCTCGGTGATCGGCGGCTGGATCGGGCTGAAGATCGACCCTGACCTGCTGGCCCACCTCTCCGCCGGCCGCGCCATCGCGCTGGTTTCCGGCACCAACGGCAAGACCACCACCACCCGGCTCGCCGCCGCCGCCGTCGGCGTGCTCGGCCGGGTCGCCACCAACTCCTTCGGCGCCAACATGCCGACCGGCCACACCTCCGCGCTGGCCAAGGCGGGCAGCACCCCGTACGCGGTGCTGGAGGTGGACGAGCACTACCTCGCGCAGGTGCTGGAGGCCACCGAGCCGCACGTCGTGGCGCTGCTCAACCTCTCCCGCGACCAGCTGGACCGGGCCAAGGAGGTCGCCATGATGGCGCAGCTCTGGCGCGCCGCGCTGGTCCGGCACGCCGACGTGCGGGTGGTGGCCAACGCCGACGACCCGATGGTGGTCTGGGCGGCCACCCCGCCGGCCGACCCGGCCCGCGGGGTCAACCCGCCGCACGTCACCTGGTTCAGCGCCGGCCAGCGCTGGCACGACGACTCCTGGGTCTGCCCCGAGTGCGGCTCCACCATCCAGCGCTCAGGAGAGCAGTGGTGGTGCACCGGCTGCCCGCTGCGCCGGCCCGAGCCGCAGTGGACCGTGGAGGACGACGGGGTCCTGGACCCCACCGGCGCCTGGCACAAGGTGACCCTCCAGCTCCCCGGCAAGGTCAACCTCGGCAACGCGGCCACCGCGCTGGCAGTCGCCGCCGAGTTCGGGGTACGCCCCGTCGACGCGGTCTCCCGGCTGGGCACGGTCACCTCGGTCGCCGGCCGCTACGCCCAGGTCGACCGGGACGGGCGCAACATCCGGCTGCTGCTGGCCAAGAACCCGGCCAGCTGGCTGGAGGCGTTCGACATGGCCGACGTGGCGCCGACCCTGCTCTCCATCAACGCTCGCGACCCCGACGGGCTGGACACCTCCTGGCTCTTCGACGTCGACTTCTCACCGCTGCGCGGCCGGCAGGTGCTGATCACCGGCGACCGGGCGTACGACCTGGCGGTCCGGTTGGACGTCAACGGCGTGCCGTTCCAGCACGTGCGGTCGTTCGACGACGCCGTCCGGGCGGTCCCGCCGGGCCGGCTGGAGGTCATCGCGAACTACACCGCCTTCCAGGACATCCGAGCGGAGTTGGACCGTGTCAACTGAGAGCCTGCGCATCGTCTGGATCTACCCCGACCTGCTCTCCACCTACGGCGACCGGGGAAACATGCTGATCCTGGCCCGCCGGGCGCAGCTGCGCGGGATGCCGGTCGAGGTGCTGGAGGTCCGCTCCGACCAGCGGCTGCCCGCCACGGCCGACATCTACCTGATCGGCGGCGGCGAGGACGGCCCGCAGGCGCTCGGCGCCCAGCGGCTGCTCGCCGACGGTGGCCTGCACCGCGCGGTGGCCCAGGGCTCGGTGGTCTTCGGCGTCTGCGCCGGCTACCAGCTCCTCGGCACCTCCTTCTTCGCCAAGGGCACCAAGTGCGCCGGGCTGGAACTGCTCGACCTCTCCTCCGACCGCGGTCCGACCCGGGCCGTCGGCGAGCTGGCCGGCGAGGTCGACCCGCGGCTGGGCGTACCGGCCCTGTCCGGGTTCGAGAACCACGGCGGGCGCACCCACCTCGGCCCCGGCGTCTCGCCGCTGGCCCGGGTCACCGCCGGGGTCGGCAACGACGGCGCCACCGAGGGCGCGTGGCGCGGCAAGCTGCTCGGCACGTACTCGCACGGGCCGGCACTGGCCCGCAACCCGGCCCTGGCCGACCTGCTGCTGCGCTGGGCCACCGGGGTGCACCAGCTCCCGCCGCTGAACGACACCTGGGCCGACCGGCTCCGCTCCGAGCGCCGCGCTGCGGTGGCCGCCGCCGACCGGGCATGATCCGCGCCGTCCGGCGGCTGATGGGGCAGCCGTCGGCGCGACGCTTCGCCCTGCTGCTGCTCCTGCTCGCCGGCTTCGCGGTGCTGCTGCTGGTGACGCCCCGGCCCGACATCGCCCGGCTGCCCCGGCTCGCCGACTCCCTCGGCGGGTACGCCCCGGTCGCGGCGATCGCCACCGGGGCGCTGCTGCTGGTCGCGCTGGTCCCCCGGACCTTCGTCACGCTCGCCGCCGGCGCCATCTTCGGCCCGCTGGAGGGCGCCGCGTACGCGCTCGGCGCGGCCCTGCTCGCCGCGGCGCTCGGCTTCACGGTCGGCCGCGTGCTGGGCCGGGAGTTCGTGGCGGAACGGGTCCGGGGCCGGCTGGCCCGACTCGACGGCTGGTTCGCCCGGCAGAGCGTGCTCGGGGTGATCACCGTCCGGCTACTGCCCATCGCCGGTTTCGGCCTGGTCAGCTACGGCTACGGCACCACCGGTGCGCGGGTGCTGCCGTTCCTGGCCGGCAGCGTGCTCGCCTCCGCCCCCACCGCCTTCGGCTACGCCGCGATCGGCGCGGCGGTCAGCTCACCGGGCGACGTCAACTGGTACGCCGCCGCCCCCGCCGGCCTCGGCCTGATCGCCAGCCTGGTGCTGATCCACCGCTGGTGGCGGGCCGAACGGCAGCGCCGGCTAGCCGCGACGCGGCCGCGACAGTGACGGCGGAGCACCGGCCCCAGCCCCGCGCCGAAGAGGAGCTGGACGGCGGGTTCATCGCCGAGGTGGTCCGGATCGGCGACAGCGTGCGCCGCACTCCCCCGGCCAACCTCGGGTTCGTCACCGCCCTGCTGGGGCACCTGGATCGGGTCGGCGCGCAGGTCGCACCCCGTCCACTCGGCATCGACGAGCGGGGCCGACAGGTGCTCAGTCACCTCGCCGGGCAGGTGCCGTGGCGGGAGCGGGAGGACCCGGCGTACTTCTCCGACGGCGCGCTGACCCGGCTGGCCGAGCTGATCCGGGCCCTGCACGACGCCTGCGCCGGCAGCGATCTGGCCGGCGGCGCCGAGACGGTCTGCCACCGCGACCTGTCGCCGAAGAACACGGTGTACCGGGACTTTCCCGCCGGGCTGCTGCCGGTGGCGTTCCTGGACTGGGACCTCGCCGCGCCGGGCCGCCGGATCGAGGACGTGGCGTTCGCCGCGTGGCACTGGGGTGAGCTGGGCGAGGGCGCCGATCCGGCCGAGCTGGGCCGGCGCTGCCGGCTGCTCTGCGACGCTTACGACGCGGCCGGCGCCGGACCGGACCCGGCGCCGCTGCCCCGGGACGAGTTGCTGGACGTGATGCTCGACCAGATCGAGGGCACCTGGCGGGGCATCGACGCCGGCGCGGACCGGGACGAGCCCGGCATGCGCCGGCTGCGCGCCGCGGGCGCGGTCGACGGGGTACGCCGCTGGCAGGACTGGCTGCGCACCCACCGGCGGATCGTGGAGTCGCCCATCCACGCCTGAAGCCACCCGCGCCGCCGGCCGGCGGCCGGGTGCGTCGCAGTCCCGGCGTGTCGTAGTCCGGAGTGCAGGTGCCCGATGAACGTGATGACTGTCAGGCATAAATATGCCTCACAGTCATCACGCTCATCCCGGCGTGCGCCACCACGGAGATCACGCTCCGTCTACCGGTCTTCCGGCCGGCGCTCGCCCCGGCAGGGCCGCGCGACCGCCCCGCCCGCGGCCCGGGCCGCTGGCCCGCGGGCACCGGCACCCGAACGACCGGAGGCGCACCCCGCGACGGGGTGCGCCTCCGGTGGCAACGGACGAGGTCAGGCGACGACCGAGACCATCCGGCCCTTCACCACGATGACCTTGCGGGGCTCCTTGCCGGCCAGCGAACCGGCCACCGCCTCCAGCGCCGCCGCGCGGACGGTCTCCTCGGACGCGTCGGCGGGGACCTCGATCCGGCCGCGCACCTTGCCGTTGATCTGCACCGGGTACGTCACCGTCTCGGCGACCAGCAGCGCCGGGTCGGCGGCCGGGAAGTCCGCGTACGTCAGCGAGGTGTCGTGCCCCATCCGCCGCCACAGCTCCTCGGCCACGTGCGGGGCGAACGGCGCCAGCATCAGCACCAGCGGCTCGGCCACCTCGCGCGGGGTCTCGGCCAGCCGGGTCAGCCCGTTGGTCAGCTCGATCAGCTTGGCGATGGCGGTGTTGAACCGGATCGCCTCCATGTCGCCGCGGACCCCGTCGACCACCTTGTGCAGCAGCCGCCGGGTGGCCTCGTCGGCCGGGGCGTCGGTGACCCGCAGCGCACCGGTCTGCTCGTCGACGACCGCCCGCCAGACCCGCTGCAGGAACCGGTACGACCCGACGACCGCCCGGGTCTCCCACGGGCGGGACACCTCCAGCGGGCCCATCGACATCTCGTACACCCGGAACGTGTCCGCGCCGTACGCGGCGCACATCTCGTCGGGGGTGACGACGTTCTTCAGGGACTTGCCCATCTTGCCGTACTCGCGCTTGACCTCGGTGTCGCCCAGGTAGAAGCCGCCGTCGCGCTCGGTCACGTCCTCGGCCGGCACGTAGGCGCCCCGGGCGTCGGTGTACGCGTACGCCTGGATGTAGCCCTGGTTGAACAGCTTCCGGAACGGCTCGAAGGACGAGACGTGGCCCAGGTCGTACAGCACCTTGTGCCAGAAGCGGGCGTACAGCAGGTGCAGCACGGCGTGCTCGGCGCCGCCGACGTACAGGTCGGTGCCACCGCAGTCGCCCTCGCCGCGCGGGCCCATCCAGTATCGCTCGTTCTCCGCGTCGACGAAGCGCTCGCTGTTGGTCGGGTCCAGGTAGCGCAGCTCGTACCAGCAGGAACCGGCCCACTGCGGCATCACGTTGGTCTCGCGGGTGTAGCGCTTCGGCCCGTCACCCAGGTCCAGCTCCACCTCGACCCAGTCACGCCGGCGCGACAGCGGCGTCTCCGGGTTGCTGTCGGCGTCGTCGGCGTCGAAGGTGCGCGGCGAGAAGTCGTCCACCTCGGGCAGCTCGACCGGCAGCATCTCCTCGGGCAGCGCGATGGCCGCGCCGGTCTCGTCGTACACGATGGGGAACGGCTCACCCCAGTAGCGCTGCCGGGAGAACAGCCAGTCGCGCAGCCGGTAGGTGATCGCGCCGGCGCCGTGCCCGTTGGCCTCCAGCCAGGCGATGATCGCCGCCTTGGCGTCGGTGACCCCCAGGCCGTTCAGGTCCAGGCCGCGCTCGGGCGCGGCGCTGTTGATCGCCGGGCCGTCCCCGGTGTACGCCTTGCCGTCGAAGCCCTCCGGCGGCTGCACGGTGCGCACGATCGGCAGCTCGAAGACCTCGGCGAACGCCCAGTCCCGCTCGTCCTGCGCGGGCACCGCCATGATCGCGCCGGTGCCGTAGCCGGCCAGCACGTAGTCCGCGATGAAGATCGGGATCTGCCCGCCGGTGACCGGGTTGACGGCGTACGCCCCGACGAAGACGCCGGTCTTCTCCTTGGTCTCGGCCTGCCGCTCGACGTCGGTCTTGGCCGCCGCCGCCTTGCGGTACGCCTCCACCGCGGCCCGCGGGTTGGCGTGCCCGCCGGTCCAGGCGTCCCTGGTCCCCTCCGGCCAGGCGGCCGGCACCAGCGCGTCGACCAGCTCGTGCTCCGGGGCCAGCACCATGTAGGTGGCGCCGAAGACGGTGTCCGGCCGGGTCGTGAACACCCGGATCGGCTCCCGGTCGGTCGGGAAGTCGATGTGGGCGCCCTGGGAGCGGCCGATCCAGTTGCGCTGCATCAGCTTGATCGGCTCGGGCCAGTCCAGGCTCTCCAGGTCGTCCAGCAGCCGGTCGCCGTACGCGGTGATCCGCATCATCCACTGCTTCAGGTTGCGCTTGAAGACCGGGAAGTTGCCCCGCTCGGAGCGGCCGTCGGCGGTGACCTCCTCGTTGGCCAGCACGGTGCCCAGCCCCGGGCACCAGTTCACCGGGGCCTGCGAGACGTACGCCAGCCGGTGGTCGTCGACGATCGCCCGCCGCTCGGCCACGCTCAGCTCGGCCCAGGGCCGCCCGTCGGGGGTGGGGCGGTTGCCGCCCTCGAACTCGGCGATCAGCTCGGCGATCGGCCGGGCCTTACGGATCTCCGGGTCGTACCAGGAGTTGAAGACCTGCAGGAAGATCCACTGGGTCCAGCGGTAGAAGTCGGTGTCGATGGTCGCCACCGAGCGGCGCTCGTCGTGGGCCAGCCCCAGGCGGCGCAGCTGCTCCTTGTACCGCTCGATGTTCGCCACCGTGGTGGTCCGGGGGTGGGTGCCGGTCTGCACCGCGTACTGCTCGGCGGGCAGGCCGAACGCGTCGAAGCCCATCGCGTGCAGCACGTTGCGCCCGGCCATCCGCTGGTAGCGGGCGAAGCAGTCGGTGCCGATGTAGCCCAGCGGGTGGCCGACGTGCAGGCCGGCGCCCGACGGGTACGGGAACATGTCCAGCACGTACAGCTTCTCCGCGCCCGCCCGGGGGTGGTCCGGGTCGGCCAGCGGGCCGGTCGGGTTCGGGGCGTGGAAGGTGCCCTCGCGCGCCCAGATCTCCTGCCAGCGGTGCTCGATCTCGTCGGCCAGGGCTGCGGTGTACCGGTACGGGGGAATGTCGCCCGCCGGTGCGGCTGCCTCACTCATGGCGTCTCCTCGCTTCGCTCGTCGCCGCCGGCCGCGCCACGGCCGGGCTGGGTGCTGACCTCGCTCGGCGTGGTCATGGGTCGGGTATGGGGAGTGATCTGCTCTCGGTGCGGCCTGCCGGAGCGGGCGGGCCGGGCCCCGCGCCGGCCGGCGGAGGGCACAAAAAAGCCCCTCGCGCAGGAGGGGCCGCCGTGCTGTCGCGCGTCAGCGCATCAGCACGGCCCGGTAAGAAGCAGGAAGACTCCGGCCATGACCGGCAGTGTACCCCGCGGGCCGGCGCCCACGTGGCCCGCCACCACGCCGTGGGACGGACCGGCCCGCGCCACCGCACCGGGCGACCGGTCGCCGGTGCCCATCGTGATCATGTCCGGCACCGACAGCGACCGCCGGGTCCCCCGTCCTGGCGAATATTCGGGGCGTAACCGACCGTCTACCTGCGGGGGTCGGCGACAGCGAGAAACATGGTTAGCCTGAGAGGCCAGTGAGATTTCTGCGGCAGACGTGGCTCGGCGTCGCGAACCCAACGGCGGGTCCAGGTGCTCTTAACAGAGCTGCCGTTCCGGCGACGAGGAGGAGGCCCGTGACACAACAGACCTGGGACGAGGTGGGCGGCCTGTTGCCGCACGACGAGTTCCGCGCCGCCAGCGAAGCCATCGTGGCCAACATCGAGCAGGTCATCGAAGGCAAGACGGCGACCGTGCGCCTCGCCCTGGCCGTCCTGCTCGCCGAGGGGCACCTGCTGATCGAGGACGTGCCCGGGGTGGGCAAGACGAAGCTGGCCAAGGCGCTGGCCCGGTCCATCGACTGCTCGGTCCGCCGCATCCAGTTCACCCCCGACCTGCTGCCCAGCGACGTCACCGGGGTCAGCGTCTACAACCAGGAGACGCACGACTTCGAGTTCCGCCCCGGCGCGGTCTTCGCCAACCTGGTGGTCGGCGACGAGATCAACCGGGCCTCGCCGAAGACCCAGTCCGCGCTGCTGGAGTGCATGGAGGAGCGGCAGGTCACCGTCGACGGTGTCACCTACCAGCTCCAGACCCCGTTCATGGTGATCGCCACGCAGAACCCGATCGAGATGGAGGGGACGTACCCCCTGCCGGAGGCGCAGCGCGACCGGTTCACCGCCCGGATCGCCATGGGCTACCCGGACCCGGGCGCCGAGCTGGCCATGCTGGACGGTCACGGCGCCACCGACCCGCTCCAGGAGCTGCGCCCGGTCTCCGACGCCGCCACCGTGCGCCGGCTGATCGCCACGGTCCGCCAGGTGCACGTCGCGGACGCGGTCAAGCAGTACGCGGTGGACCTGGTCACCGCCACCCGCGAGGCCCCCGACCTGCGCCTCGGCGCCTCCCCCCGGGCCACCCTGCAGCTGCTGCGCACCGCCCGCGCGGTCGCCGCGCTGGAGGGCCGTGACTACGTGCTCCCGGACGACCTGCAGGCGCTCGCGGTGCCGGTGCTGGCGCACCGCATCATCCCGACCGCCGACGCCCAGCTGGCCCGGCGCACCACCGACGCGATCGTCTCCGAGCTGGTGCACCGGCTGACCCTGCCGCAGGAGCGCAAGCGCACCCCGTACGACACGCCGCGGCCCGCCGCGGGCAACGGCCGCGGGCCGTACGAGCCGCGGAGGCCGTGACGTGCGCGACGGGCTGCGCGGACTGACCACCCGCGGCCGCTCGTTCCTGGCGGCCGCGGTCGCGGCGGCGGTCTCCGCCGGCATCCTCGGCGAGAAGGACCTGCTCCGGGTGGCGGTGCTGCTCGCCGTCCTGCCCCTGCTGGCCGCCCTCTACGTCGGGCGCAGCCGCTACAAGCTGGCCTGCAACCGGTCGCTGGAGCCGCACCGGGTGCCGGTCGGGGCCAGCTCCCGGGTGGTGCTGCGGCTGCAGAACATGTCCCGCCTGCCCACCGGCACCCTGCTGCTGGAGGACCGGCTGCCGTACGCGCTGGGCAGCCGGCCCCGGGTGGTGCTGGAACGGCTCGGCGCACACCAGGCCAGCTCGGTGGCGTACACGGTCCGCGCCGACGTGCGCGGCCGGTACGAGGTGGGCCCGCTGGTGGTCCGGCTGACCGACCCGTTCGGGCTCTGCGAGCTGACCCGGGCCTTCCCCAGCACCGACCACCTGACGGTGATCCCCCAGGTCACCCCGCTGCCGACGGTCCGCCTCCCCGGCGAGTACGCGGGCAGCGGCGACAGCCGGGCCCGGTCGGTCGCGGTGCACGGCGAGGACGACGCCGCCACCCGGGAGTACCGGGTCGGCGACGACCTGCGGCGGGTGCACTGGAAGTCGACCGCCCGCACCGGCGAGCTGATGGTGCGCCGCGAGGAGCAGCCCTGGGAGAGCCGCGCCACCGTCGTGCTGGACACCCGGGCGTTCGGCCACCGCGGCGACGGCCCGACCGCCAGCTTCGAGTGGGCGGTCTCCGCCGCTGCGAGCATCGCGGTGCACCTGCGCCAGTCCGGCTACAAGCTGCGGCTGGTCACCGGCTCCGGCGCCGACGTGGACGCCACCGAGGGCGCCGGCGACGGCCTGCTCCTGGACCACCTGGCGGACGTCCGCCTCGACCAGCGCGGCGAGGTCGCCACCCTGGTGCAGCGGGTCCGCCAGCGCGCCGACGGCGGCCTGATCATCGCCCTGCTCGGGTCGGTGAGCACCGCCGAGGCGGAGCTGCTGGCCGGGCTACGCGCCAACGGCGCGACCTGTGTCGGTTTCCTGCTCGACAGCTCCACCTGGCTCAACCTGCCGGAGAAGGCCCGCGCCGAGTCGGAGCGGGCGCACGGCGCCGCCGCGCTCGCCCTGCTCCAGGGCGGCTGGCGGGTGATCGGGGTGGACCACGGCGGCCGGCTGCCGGCGCTCTGGCCGCAGGCCGCCCGTGGCTCGCAGGGCTTCGCGCTGCGCGCGGCGCTCGCCGAGACGGTCGCCGGCGGCGTCCGATGACGGAAAGGGTGAGGTCGTGATCGCCTCCCGCAATCTCGGCTTCGTGGCCGCCGCGGCGACCCTGCTCGCCGCGCCACCACTGTCGTCGATCTTCGAACGCTGGACCTGGCTGATCGAGGCCGCCATCGCGGTGGCCGTGGTCGCCGGGGTGGCCGCGCTGACCCGGCTGGTCCGCGCTCCCCTGTGGGGGCAGGTACTGGGCATGCTGGCCGGCCTGCTGCTCGCCCTGACCTGGCTCTTCCCCGGCGGCACGGAGCTGGTCGCGTTCCTGCCCACCCCGGCCACCCTGGCCCACTTCGGCGAGCTGCTGCAGGGCTCGTTGCAGGACATGCGCTCGTACGGCGTCGAGGTGCCGGACACCACGCCGCTGCTGTTCATCACCGTGCTCGGGGTGGGCTCGGTGGCGATCATGGTGGACGTGCTGGCGGTGGGGCTGCGCCGACCGGCCCTGGCCGGCCTGCCGATGCTGGCGATCTACTCGGTGCCGGTGGCGGTCTACGTCGACAGCGTGCCCGCCATGCCGTTCGTGGTCGGCGCCTGCGGCTACCTGTGGCTGCTGGTCACCGACAACGTCGACCGGGTGCGCCGGTTCGGCCGCCGGTTCACCGGCGAGGGCCGCGACGTCGACGTCTGGGAGTCCTCCCCGCTGGCGGCGGCCGGTCGGCGGCTGGCGGTGGTGGGCGTGGCGCTGGCCGTGGCGCTTCCACTGGCCGTGCCCGGCATGACCGGCGGGCTGCTGGACCAGTTCAACTCCACCGGCGAGGGCACCGGTAACGGGCGGCCCGGGCAGGGCGGCAGTCCCGGCCGGATCGACCTGTTCGCGGCGCTCAGCGGCCAGCTCAACCAGAGCGAGGTGGCCGAGATGGTCAAGGTGACCACCACCGAGCCGAGCCCGTTCTACCTGCGCTTCGGCGTCGCCGACGAGCTGCGGCCGGACGGCTTCCGGGTGCGCCCGCCCAACGGCCGGCGGGTGGACCGGGACCTGCCCGCCCCGCCGGCCCGGCAGGGCGCCGAGCAGCAGCGGTACCAGGCGACGGTGGAGGTCACCCGCAACCTGGAGATGCCCCTGGTGCCGGTCTACTCCGACCCGGTCAGCACCGACGGGCTCAACGGCAACTGGCTCTACGACGCGAACCTCGGGGTGGTCTTCTCCAACCGGGACAACTCGCGGGGCAAGCGCTACGCGTTCGAGTACGTCCGCTCCACCTTCTCCCCCGCGGCGCTGCGCAAGGCCCGCTCCCTGCCGGCCGAACACCCGATCGCCGTGCAGCAGACCCGGCGGCCGGCGGTGCAGCAGGTCGACGTGCTGGTGTCCCGGCTGGTCGACGGAAAGCGCAGCGACTACGACAAGGTCCGGGCGATCTACGACTACTTCTCCCGGGACAACGGCTTCAGCTACTCGCTGAGCACCAGGGGCGGCACCAGCGGCGAGGAGATCGTCGACTTCCTCACCAACAAGGTCGGCTACTGCCAGCAGTACGCGGCGGCGATGGCCTGGCTGGTGCGCTCCGCCGGCATCCCGGCCCGGGTGGCGTTCGGCTTCACCAACGGCACCAGCACCGGCGACGGCACGTACGTGCTGACCAACCGCAACCTGCACGCCTGGACGGAGGTCTACTTCGACCAGATGGGCTGGGTTCCGTTCGACGCGACCCCGGCGTACGCGGTGCAGGGCGCGAACCGCTCGGCCTGGGCCCCGGACAGCGACGCCCCGGACCCGGAGCCCTCGGAGACCACCGCGCCCGGCGCCTCCCCCGACGACCCCGCCGCCACGGCCGGGCCGGAGCAGGAGGACGCCGCCGACCGGGACACCGACGCCGGCTTCGACGCCGCCGGTGGCGGGCCGGCCCGGCGCGCGCCGAGCTGGCCCTGGTGGACGGCGGGCGGGCTGCTGGCGCTGGTCGCCCTGCTCTGCGTGCCAGCGCTGCGGCGGATGTCGCTGCGGCGGCGCCGCCACGGCCGGGCGGCTCCGGCGGTCACCGCGACCGGTGCCGCCGGACCGGACGGGGCGGACGCCGGGGCGCCCGGCATGGTGGTGCTCGGCGCCGACCACGACCGGGCCCGCGCGGACGCCCACGCGGCCTGGGACGAGCTGCTCGACACGCTGGTCGACTACCGGGTACGCGTGGACCGCACGGAGACGCCCCGGGCGACCGCCGAGCGGCTGGCCCGCGAGGCCGTCGGCGACGACGGCGCCGCCGCGTCGGCGGTACGGCTGCTCGGCCGGGCGGAGGAGCGGGCCCGCTACGCCCGCGACCCGCTCACCGGGGAGCCGTTGCACCCGGCGTTGAAGGCGGTCCGGGGCACCCTCGCCGCCCGGTCGGACCGGCGTACCCGGTTCCTGGCGGCGGTGCTGCCGCCGTCGGTGCTGCTGCGCTGGCGGCTGGCCGTGGCGGACTCGTCCTCCCGGTTGGTGGCCGGCGCCGGCCGGACCCGCGTCCGGCTGCTGCGCTGGAGCCCCCGCCGCCTCCTGGCCAACCGCCCCACCCGCCGAGCCTGACCCACCCCCACCCCGGCCCGACGCGGACACTTTCAGAGAAAGCGTGGCTATTCGACGCTCGGGCTCAAGTGGTTGTTGCAACGGGGTGGATTCTCGTGAGGATGAGGGTTCATGCCGGGGAAGCGGTTGTCG